>NZ_CBIFYV010000005.1:0-9632 GCF_966187215.1 Thermophilibacter sp. | reverse complement strand
GGCACCATCGAGTGCAAGTTCTGGGGCCTGGGCGGCGACGGCACCGTGGGCGCCAACAAGAACTCCATCAAGATCATCGGCGACCACACCGACAAGTATGTCCAGGCGTACTTCCAGTACGACTCCAAGAAGACCGGCGGCGTCACCATCAGCCACCTGCGCTTCGGTGACTCCCCGATCCGCTCGCCGTACTACATCAACAAGGCCAACTTCGTGGCCTGCCACAACCCGTCCTACATCGTCAAGGGCTTCCCGATGGTCCGCGACGTCAAGCCGGGCGGCACGTTCCTGGTGAACTGCCAGTGGTCCGACGAGGAGTTCGCCTCCCACCTGCCGGCCGTGGCCAAGCGCTACATCGCCCAGAACAACATCAACGTCTACCTCATCGACGCCATCGACCTGGCCGAGAAGGTCGGCATGGGCAAGCGCACCAACACCGTGCTGCAGTCCGCGTTCTTCTCGCTGGCGCAGGTCCTGCCCGCCGCGGACGCCATCCAGTACATGAAGGACGCCGCGCAGAAGTCCTACGCCAAGAAGGGCCAGAACATCGTCGAGGCCAACTGGAAGGCCATCGACGCCGGCGCCACCGCGTACCGCAAGTTCGAGGTGCCCGCCGACTGGGCCGACGCCACCGACGAGCCCTCCGTCCTCACCCTCGAGGGCCGCGAGGCCATCGTCAAGCAGGTGCGCGAGCTCATGGAGCCCATCAACCGCATGGACGGCGACTCGCTGCCCGTCTCCAAGTTCGTCGACTACGCCGACGGCCAGTGGGAGCTCGGCGCCTCTCAGTACGAGAAGCGCGGCGTCGCGGTCATGGTGCCGCACTGGGACGAGACCAAGTGCATCCAGTGCAACCAGTGCGCGTTCGTGTGCCCGCACGCCACGATCCGCCCGATCGTCATGAACGCCGAGGAGCAGGCCGCCGCGCCGGAGAACATGCGCCGCGTCGACCTGACCATCCCCAAGAACACCGGCTACAGCTTCACGATCGCCGTCAGCCCGCTCGACTGCATGGGCTGCACCAACTGCGCCAAGGTCTGCCCGAAGGAAGCCCTCACGATGGTTCCGCAGGAGTCCGAGCTCGACCAGGCTCCCGTGTGGGACTACGCGGTCAACAAGGTCTCCGAGAAGAAGGAGCTCGTGGCCGCCAACGTCAAGGGCAGCCAGTACGCCAAGCCCTACCTCGAGTTCTCCGGCTCCTGCGCCGGCTGCGCCGAGACCGCGTACGCGCGTCTGATCACCCAGACCTGTGGCGACCGCATGTTCATCTCCAACGCCACCGGCTGCTCCTCGATCTGGGGCAACCCGGCCGCCACGTCGCCGTTCACGGTGAACGCCGATGGCCACGGTCCGGCGTGGAACAACTCGCTGTTCGAGGACAACGCCGAGCACGGCCTTGGCCTGGCCCTGGGCTATGACGCCGTCCAGGACAAGCTCGTCGTCGAGACCGAGGAGCTGCTCCAGTCCGACTGCGCCACCGATGCGCTGAAGGACGCCGCCACCGCCTGGCTCGAGGCCCGCACCGACACCGCGGCCAGCAAGACGGCCGCTGCCGCCTACGTGGCCGAGCTCGAGAAGGTCGACTGCGACAAGGCCCGCGCGATCCTGGCCGACAAGGCGTACCTCACCAAGAAGTGCTTCTGGATCTTCGGCGGCGACGGCTGGGCGTACGACATCGGCTTCGGCGGCCTCGACCACGTCCTGGCCAGCGGCCACAACGTGAACGTCTTCGTCTTCGACACCGAGGTCTACTCCAACACCGGCGGCCAGGCCTCCAAGGCCTCCAACATCGGCCAGGTGGCGCAGTTCGCCGCGGCCGGCAAGGTGACCAAGAAGAAGAGCCTCGCCGAGATCGCCATGAGCTACGGCTACGTGTACGTGGCGCAGGTCGCCATGGGCGCCAACCCCACGCAGACGCTCAAGGCCATCGAGGAGGCCGAGGCCTACGACGGCCCGTCCATCGTCATCGGCTACAGCCCCTGCGAGATGCACTCCATCAAGAAGGGCGGCATGCAGAACTGCCAGGCCGAGATGAAGAAGGCCGTGGAGTGCGGCTACTGGAACCTCTTCCGCTTCAACCCGGCCGCGCCGACCGGCAAGAAGTTCACGCTCGACTCCAAGGAGCCGAAGGGCGGCTACCAGGACTTCCTGATGAACGAGGCTCGCTACGCCTCGCTCACCACGAGCTTCCCCGAGCGCGCCAAGGAGCTCTTCGCCGAGAACGAGGAGGCGGCCATGGCCCGCTACGAGCACCTGCTCAAGCTCAAGGACCTCTACGCCGAGGCGTAAGGTTCGCCCGATAGTCTGAGCTGCGGCCCCCGGCTTCGGTCGGGGGCCGTTTTGTGTGTGGGTGGACGTCGTCCGCTGCGCACTCGGCCGCCGCGCCCGTCCCAAGCCCCGGCCCTTCTCGGCGATTAACCCGCAAAAAATGATTTCATATTCATATAATTGCAGGATTAAGGTTTGTGAATGTCAGTTTTTGCGTGTTATTAGACAGGCGGCGAGAAGGACACGGTCGAGAGACAGAGCGGAGCGCGGCGAGAAGTGCGCGACGCGGTGAGAAGGACGCCCGCTCGCGGCGCTAGCGGTGCGTGGCGATGCGCAGGGCGACGTCGTGGGCCGCGCGCTCGAGCGCGTCGTCGAGGGGCGCGAGGTCAGCGTCCGCGCCGCGCCGGCGCAGCGCCCGAGCGATCAGCCAGTCGGTGACGCCGGGGTTCTTGGGCAGGATCGGCCCGTGCAGGTAGGTGCCGATGACGCCGTCGTGCAGCACGCCCTCGCCGCCGTCCCCGCCGTTGTTGCCGGTGCCGCTCACCAGCGCGCGGCCCAGGGGCTTCTCGGCACCCAGGACGGTGCGGCCCGCGTGGTTCTCAAAGCCCACGATCGGTGCGTCGCACACGGTCGAGTCCACGGCCACGTTGCCGATGAGGCGCGTGGGTCCGGCTGTGGTCTCGACGTCCAGCACGTGCAGCCCCTCCACGCGCTGCTCGCCCATCATGTAGTAGTGGCCCAGCAGCTGATAGCCGCCGCAGATGGCGAGAAGGGCGCCGCCGTCGGCCACGTAGGCCGCGAGCTTGTCGCGCTGGCCCTGGAGCTCGTGGCAGACGGCCAGCTGGTCGCGGTCGGCGCCGCCTCCGAGCAGCACCACGTCGGCGTCGGAGAGGTCAAGCTCCTGGCCCATGAGCACCTGGTCCACGCGGCAGGGGATGCCGCGCCAGGCGCAGCGCTTGGACAGTGACGCGATGTTGCCGCCGTCGCCGTAGAGGTTGAGCGCGTCGGGGTAGAGGTGCACGATGCGCAGCGGGCGGCTCAGCGCCACGGCGCCCTCCGCGCGCGGCGTCACGGCCGCCGGCAGCTCCCGCGCCGCCCCGGGCGCGCGCCACGATTCCGCGAGGCGCTCGAGGTCGGCCACCACCGGCGGGAACGCGGTGTAGTTGGCGATCACGTGGAGCCGCTCGTCGGCGGGTAGGTAGCCCAGTGCGTCCTCGATGTCGTCCACCAGGACGATCGGCGCGCCCAGCTCGGCGTACTTCACGCGTACCGCCATGTCCTCGCGCCGCGTGCCGCCCACGCAAACGAAGCGCAGGTCGGACACGTCACTCAGGCGCTCGAGGTCAATGTCCCAGATCCACGAGACGTCATGGCCGTCGGCGTCGTTGTCGTTGAGGAAGAGCGCGAGGCAGCGCGCGTTCTCGGCGCGCGCCTGCTGGACCATGCGGTTGAACCCGGTGGGGTTCTTCGCGAGGTTGGAGGTTACCTGGCGCCGCCCGTCCAGCGAGAAGGTCTTGCCGCGCCCGGACGCGGGCTCATAGGCGTCGAGAACCCCCTGGAAGCGATCGACGTCGCCGCCCGCCACGAGGTCGGCGGCCAGCGCGGCCATGACGTTGTAGACCATGTAGAGACCGTTGTAGCGCGTGCGCACGTGGTGGCGCACAACGGGCGCGCCGTCCTTCTCGCCCCGTCGGTCCTCGACGTCGAACTCAAATCCGCCGCAGGTCAGACACACGTTCACGGCAGCGATGGCAAGACGCGGGCGCTCCCAGCCGCACTCCGGGCAGCGGTAGCTCCCCAGCTGGCCGTAGTGCACGTAGGCGTAGTCGAGCGGCGCGTTGCAGCGCGCGCAGAAGCGGCTGTCCGAGATGCGGTCGGCCTCGAGGTTGGTGGGCTCATCGATGCCAAACGGGACGAGCGGGTTGTCCACGCGGTCCGCGATGCCCGCGCAGAGCGGGTCGTCCGCGTTGAAGACGAGCGCGGTCTCGGGCGAGCGCCGCAGCGCCTCGGCGATCACGTCCTGCGTGTGGTCGATCTCGCCGTAGCGGTCGAGCTGGTCGCGGAAGAGGTTGAGCAGCACGAGCGCCCGCGGCCGCATGCGGGGCAGCACGCGTACGGTGTAGAGCTCGTCGCACTCGAAGCAGCCCGCGCGCCGCCCGCCCGAGCCGGCGCCCGCGTGCCTCCCGCCCACGAGCGCCGCCGCGATGCCCGACTCCATGTTGTTGCCGGCGCGGTTGCACACCACGGCGCGACCGTCGGCCGCGAGCGCGTCGGCCGCGAGCCCGGTGGTGGTCGTCTTGCCGTTGGTGCCCGTGACCACCACGATGGGGTCGATCCCCTCCGAGAGCGGCCCCACGATGCCGGGGTCCAGGCGCAGCGCCACGGTTCCGGGCACGTTTCCGCCGCCGCGGTGGAGCAGCCGCGTCACGCCCCAGTGGGCGGCGTCGGCGGCCAGGCACGCGAGTCTCACGCGGGCGTTCATGCGGGTCCTCCTTCGGGAGGGGAGCGGTGACGCCACCATGCTAGCACGCGCCCCGGCCCGCGCCCCGCGCGGCATGCGGTGGGGCCCCGCCCAACTCTGCTAGTATCAAAGCAGCTGTGCCCAGGGGGATGCTTCTTTTGGGGTGCTTTCCACCGGGATCCCGCGCGCGACGGGCACGGCGCGCTCGTCGCGACGGGCGCCAGAAAAGCCTCCAACGAGAAGGAAGAAAGATGAGAAACGCCAGTTCAACCACCGTCCAGACCGTCCCCGCCGACGTCCGCGCCCGCCGCGTGGCGCACATCGGCACGATCGCGGCCGTCTACGCCGCCCTCACCCTGGTGGCCCTGCTCTTCCTGGGCAGCCTTGCCTGGGGTCCCGTGCAGTTCCGCGTGTCCGAGGCGCTCTGCGCGCTCGCGCTGCTCACGCCCGAGGCGGTCCCCGGCCTGGCGCTCGGCTGCGCCATCGCCAACGTGGCCAACATCGCCCTCTCCGGCACGGGCATGCTCGGCATGCTCGACGTGGTCTTCGGCAGCCTGGCCACCGCGCTCGGCGCGTGGTTCACGTGGCGCAACCGTCGTCGCCCGGCGCTCGCGCTGCTCGGCCCGGTGATCGCCAACGCGCTGATCGTCCCCGCCTACCTGCCGCTCATGCTGCAGGGCATCGGCTTCTACACGATCCCGTTCACCAACATCGCGCTCGACGGCGCCTACCCGGCCATGTACCTCTTCGGCCTGCTGACCACCGGCGCCGGCGAGGCCGTGGTCATGTACGTGCTTGGCCTGCCGCTGTTCCGCGCGCTCAGCCGCACGCCGCTCGCGCGCAGCCTCGGCGCCGACGCGGGCGAGAGGCCCGGCGCCGCCCCGTCCGCCCACGACCCCGTCCCGCGCGGCTAGGGGCACCGTGAACCCCGCGATCGTCATACCTTCCTTTTGGGGCCGCGGCACCGCCGCCGGCCTCGGCGAGCGCGGGGCCTACGACTACACCACGCCCATCGACAAGCCCCTGCCCGAGCTCGAGAACTGCCTCACGTCGCTCGAGCAGGTGAGCGGCGTGCTGCGCGTCATCGTGCTCGTGGTGGCGCCGCAGGACTGCGAGGAGTCGGCGCGCGCCCGCGTGGACTCGATCTGCCGCGCGCACGCCGACCTCAACCCGCTCGTCATCGGCGCGCCCGAGGCCAAGCTCGTGAAGCGCGCCGTCAGCCGGACGGCGCACCACGTGACCGGCGAGACCGTCTCGCTGCGCGGTTACGGCGCCATCCGCAACATGGGCCTGGCCGTGGCCGCCATCCTCGGCCACGACGTGGTGGTCTTTCTCGATGACGACGAGGTGGCGCTTGACGGCGAGTTCCTCACGCGCGCCGTCTGGGGCCTGGGCTCGCTCACCCGGCAGAACCTGCAGATCCTGGCCAAGAGCGGCTTCTTCGTGGACGTGGACGACAGCCCGTACGCCCGCCCGTCCACCGCGTGGACCGAGAGGTACTGGTCAAAGGCCGCCGGCTTCAACCAGGTGATGGGCCGCGCCCAGAACGCCGCCACGCGCGTGACGCGCTCGAACCACCTGTGCGGCGGCTGCTGCGCTCTGCACGCCGCGGCCTTCTCGAAGGTGCCCTTCGACCCCTACATCACGCGCGGCGAGGACCTCGACTACGTGCTCAACCTGCGCGCCAACGGGCTCGACGTCTGGTTTGACAACGAGTGGTTCGTCCGCGCGCAGCCGCCCGAGGAGATGGCGCCCGCGCCCTCGCTGTTCATGCAGGACGTGTACCGCTGGCTTTACGAGTACCGCAAGCTCGGTGCCATGAACGCGCGCCGCGACCTGCGCACGATCACGTCGGAGTCGCTGATGCCGTATCCGGCGCCGTGGCTCTCGGAGGGTGTGCGCCGCCGCGTGTTCCAGACGGCCCTGCGCCGCATGGTCAAGGGCCCCGACCGCCTGGCCTACCTGCGCATCCTCACGCGCGGGCGCTTTGAGGCCGACCGGTTCGCCCGCTCGGCGAGCTCGCGGTACCTCTCGTTCGCGATGGTGTGGCCCACGGTGGTCTCCGCGATCTGGGACGACCGCGTGCTCGCCGGCGCCATCCGCCGCACGGGCGAGGTCGCGCCGCTCGTCGCCCGCCCGGCTCCCGCCGCGCCCGCGCCCGACCCGCTCGCCGACACGGGGGCCTTCCCCGTCCAGGGAGGAGAGGCATGATTCGTCCCAACCCGCGCGTCACGGGCGTCGCCCTCGCGGCGCTCCTGGTCGCGTGCGCCGCGCTTCTCGCCGTCGCGCTGATCGCGAGCGTCGACAACGGCCTGGTGGCCGCCACCATGCTCGTGGGCTGCGGCATCGCCGCCCTGATCGTGATCAGCGGCGCCGTCAACATCGCGCCCGAGGACACGCGCTCCGAGGCCACCGAGCGCACGCTGCGCGTGGCCACCAACACGCTGAGCCACCTGCGCGGCGGCCTCACCGAGGAGAACGCGCGTGCCATCTGTGCGCTGCTGCTGCCCGAGACCAGCGCCGCCGCGATCGCCATCACCGACACCGCCACGGTGCTCGCGCTCGAGGGGCAGATCGGCACCACGTACGTGCCGGGCTCGCCCAACGCCAAGCCCACGCGGGAGGTGCTCGAGAGCAAGCGCATGGAGACGTTCGTCTCGGTGGACCAGGAGAGTCAGGACCTGCGGCCCTTCTCGATAGGCAACCGCAGGTCGGGGCACTACTTCGGCATCATCGTGCCGCTTCTGGTGCAGGACCGCGCGGTGGGCACGATCAAGCTCTACTACCGCCGCGACCTGGACATCGACCGCACGCAGATCGTCATCGCCGAGGGGCTGGGGTCGCTTCTGTCCACGCAGCTCTCGTACTACGAGCTGGACCGCCAGGCCGAGCTCACCGCGCGCGCCGAGGTCAAGGCGCTGCAGGCGCAGATCAACCCGCACTTTCTGTTCAACACGCTCAACACCATCGCCTCGTTCACGCGCACCAACCCCACGCGGGCGCGCGACCTGCTGCGCGAGTTCTCGACCTTCTACCGCCGCACGCTCGAGAGCTCCGAGAAGACGCTGATCCCGCTGTCGCAGGAGCTCGAGCAGACGCGCCGCTACCTCACCATCGAGAAGGCCCGCTTCGGCGAGGACCGCATCGTGGAGACACAGCACGTGGAGCGGGGCTGCGACGAGCTGCCGGTGCCGTCCTTCCTGGTGCAGCCGATCGTCGAGAACGCCGTGCGCCACGCGATGCGCGACGACGGTCCGCTTCATGTGGACGTTCAGGTGGCGACCGACGGTGATGATATTCTTATTGCTGTCGCCGACGACGGGCTCGGCATGGACAAGGCGGTGGCCGACCGGCTGCTGGCGGAGTCCGCCCCCGGCCCCGCCGCGACGGACGCGCCGTCAGGGGGCGGCTCGGGACGCGGTGCGGGCATGGCGCTGCGCAACGTGGCCGAGCGCGTGGAGCGCTTCTACGGGAAGGGCTCCAACGTGGAGATCGTCTCCAAGCCCGGCGAGGGCACGTGCGTCACGCTGCGGCTCGTTGACGCGCGGCTGCGCCTCACGGGTGCGGTCGGTAACGAGTAGGATTATGAGGCCCGCGCCGCACGGCCGGGAAGCAACGTGGAGGGACCATCAGATGCGAGCGATGATTGTCGACGACGAGGCGCCTGCGCGCTCCGAGCTGCGCTACCTGCTCGAGGAGACCGGGCGGGTCGACTCGATCACCGAGGCCTCGAGCGCCCGCGAGGCGGTCGAGAAGCTCATGGAGGGCAAGGTCGACGTGATGTTCCTGGACATCTCCATGCCCAAGACCTCCGGCATGCAGCTCGCCGAGGCGCTCCACAAGCTGAAGAACCCGCCCGCGGTGGTCTTCGTGACCGCGTACAGCGAGTACGCGCTCGAGGCCTTTGAGGTCGACGCCATCGACTACCTGATGAAGCCCGTTGACCCCGACCGCCTCAACCAGGCGCTCGACAAGGTGCAGGCCCGCACCAAGCCGCAGACCCAGAGCCACTCCTCGGTGGAGCGCATCCCGGTGGTCAAGAGCGGCCGCAAGGTCCTGGTGCCCATCGACCAGATCCGCTACATCGAGGCCAAGGACGACTACTCCTGCATCTACACCGACACCGACCGCTTCCTCTCCACGATTTCGCTGGCCAAGCTCGAGCAGAAGCTCGCGCCGCACGGGTTCTTCCGCGTGCACCGCGGCTACATCGTCAACCTCGAGTACGTCGAGGACGTCGAGGTCATCTCGTCGGGGATCCTCCAGCTGGGCATCAACGGCATCGAGGGCAAGAAGATCTCCGTGTCGCGCCGGCGCGTGGTGGCGCTCAAGCGCGCGCTCGGCCTCTAGACGGGCGGTCCCATGCGCTACGACATCATCTCCGACACGCACGGCTTTCTCTCCGAGGAGCTTCTCGCCGAGCTGGCCGGTGCCGACGTCATCGTGCACGCCGGCGACATCTGCTCGGCGTCGGACTACCGCACGCTCAGCGCCGTGGCGCCGCTCAAGCTGTGCCTGGGCAACAACGACTGGTCCTACGACTACGGCCCCTCGGTGCGGCAGCGCTGCATCTTCGTGAGCGAGGGGCTCAAGTGGCAGGTCACGCACTATCGCCAGCGCCTCAACCTGCCCAAGAGCGACATCGCCATCTGCGGTCACACGCACACGCCGTTCGTGGAGCGCGACGAGTGGACGGGCACGCTCGTGATGAACCCGGGCAGCCCCACCTACCCGCGCCGGTCGCGCCCGTCGATGGGGCGGATTTTGGTGGAGGACGGCCGCGTGGTCGACGCGCGGATCATCACGTTGGGCTAGCTGTTGTGTGCCAATAGGTTGTTTACACCGGCGACGCGCGACATGGGCGGCTTGCCCCCGCAGGCGCTGTGCGGACGCTCCCAATTGT
>NZ_CBIFYV010000004.1:0-2529 GCF_966187215.1 Thermophilibacter sp. | reverse complement strand
CGCGCGCCGCGTGTCGAGCGTGATCGGGCGCCTCCACAATTCCTACACATCCAGGGCGGAGGGGTCCGGGAGGCGGAGGAGGGCGACGGCGCTCGAGAGCAGCTCGTCGCGCTCCGCCGACGTGGGCGCCTCGGCGTAGACGCGCACCACCGAGCTCGTGCGCGAGGGACGCATGAGCAGCCAGGAGTCATCCTCGAAGCGCATCAGCATGCCGTCGGCGTGGGACACCTCCACGGGCGCGCGGCCCGCCACGTCCTGCGGGTTGAGCCCAGGCAGCACGTTGCGGAAGGCCTGGCTCGCGGCCGACTCCAGGCGCACGTCCCTTCTCGCGTAGCTCATGGTCCCGACCTGCTCGCCCAGCCCGGAGACGAGCTCGGTGGGCGCCAGCCCCGTCTTGCACACGAGCTCCACCGCGAGCAGGCAGACGAGCAGGCCATCGCGCTCGCGCAGGTGCGCGGGGACGCAGACGCCGCCGTACTCCTCCGTCGCCAGCAGCACGTCGCCCTCGCCGAGCTCGCGATAGATCCTCGAGAATCCGACGGGCACCTCCGTTATGTCGCAGCCCAGGCGCTCGGCCTGGCGCCGCACGCACGCGGAGCAGGTGAGCGTCGACACGACCCTCCCCCGCTCGCCCCGGTTCTCGACGAGATGCCCCATCAACAGCGGCACGAGGGTGCGCGGCGCGAGGATCGTGCCGTTCTCGTCCACCACGGCGGCGCGGTCGCCGTCGCCGTCGAGGAGAAGGCCCATGCGCGCCCCGTGCGCGACGACGGCCTGCTCGCACGAGTCCGCCCAGGGATCGCTCGGGTCGGGGTGGATGCCGCCGAAGTCCTCGCGGTCCTCGACGTGGATCTCGACCACCTCGCAGCCGAGGTCGCGCAGGAGATCGGCGAGGACGCCCGTGCCCGAGCCGTACATCGCGTCCACGACCACGCGCGGGCGCGCGGCGGCGATGACGTCGGCGTCGACGTGGCCCGCGAGCGACGCGCGGTAGGCGGACACGAGGTCGCACTCCTCGAACGCGCCGCGCCCGGCGGTGGGCGTCAGCGAGACGGCCTGCTCGACGTCGTCGAGGAACTCGCGCGGCACCGGGCCGCCGTCCGAGCCGCGCACGAGGATTCCCCCGTACTCGCACGAGCGCGAGCTCGCGGTGACGATGACGGCGCCCACGGCGCGCTCGTCGCGCGCGCAGCTCCAGGCGACGGCCGGCGTGGGACAGGGACGGTCGGACAGGCGCACGTCGAGCCCGTAGGACGCGAGCACGCCCGCGACGAGGCGCGCGTGCGCGTCTGCCGCGTGCCGCGTGTCGAACCCAACGTAGACGCGCGCGCCCGGCGCGGCATCCGCCCACACGAGCCCGAGCGCGTCAGCCATGCGCGCCACGTTCTCGCCGGTGAAGGTATCCTCGAACCGGGCGCTCCAGCCGTCCGCCCCGAACCTGAGTATGTCCCCGCGCCTATCCAAGGGTCGCGGCGTCGCGCTCGCCCAGGGCCTCGAGGAACGCGCCGCGGTGCTCGGGGTCGCCCAGCGCGATGCGTGCGTTGGTGGCCGCCCAGGCGGCCGGCGTGCCGGTGTCGCACCCCTCGGCCGGGTCGACCACGAGCGCGTACATCTCCTCCTCGGCGAGCAGGCGCTCCATGGCGTCGGTCAGCTGAATCTCGTTGCCGGCGCCCGGGCCCTGCGTGGCGAGCAGGTCCATGATGCGGGGGGAGAGCAGGTAGCGCCCGACGATGAACAGGTGCGACGGGGCGAACTCGGGCCGGGGCTTCTCGACCAGGCCGCTCACCTTCCAGATCGCGCCCTCCTGCTCGCCGGTGGCGTCGGTGCCCGGGAGGCTCCCCACGCACGTGCCCGCGATGATGCCGTAGCGGCTCACCTGCTCGGGCGGGACCGGGGCCACGGCGATGACCGACGCGCCTCCGTGCGCGCGGGAGACCTCGGCCATGCGCACGCACATCTGGCGGTCGGGCACGAAGTAGTCGCCGAGCAGCACGAAGAAGGGCTCGCCGTCGATCTCGTCGGCCGCCTGGAGCACGGCGTGTCCGAGGCCGCGGGCCTCGTCCTGGTAGACGAAGGAGACCGGCAGCGTCGAGGCCTCGTGCACGCGGGCGGCCTCGGCGGTCTTGCCGCGCTTGCGCAGCATGGACTCAAACGCGTGGTCGACCGAGAAGTAGGCCTCAATCTGGGGCTTCTCGTGCGAGTTGACGATGACGACGCCGTCGACGCCCTCCGGCTCGAGCGCCTCCTCCACCACGTACTGGATGACGGGCTTGTCCAGGACGGGGAGGAGCTCCTTGGGCGTGCACTTGGTGGCCGGCAGGAAGCGCGTGCCGAGTCCGGCGGCGGGGATGATTGCCTTCATGGGTTGGTCCCTTCGGTCGTTATCGTGACGCCGCGGCCAAGCCGGCGGCACTCACAACATACCCCAACCGAACGGGTTGATACGGACCCCCTCTGCCAACGGGCGAGAAGGACGGGGAAGGGGCGGGCGCGGGACAGTCCCCGTCCTCAAACAGCTTCGCCGCGCAA
>NZ_CBIFYV010000003.1:0-52557 GCF_966187215.1 Thermophilibacter sp. | reverse complement strand
CGCGAGGGGTGTGGGGGGGTGGTGAGTGGGTGGCGGGGGGGGGTCGCCTTCCGCCCCCGAGGCCCGGATGCGCGGGGCGCGCTCGCTGCGCCTGGACGTCTTTGACAACAACGCGCCCGCCGCGGCGCTCTACCGCGCCTGCGGCTTCGCCGACCTCGGCGCGTTCACGCTTGAGCACAACGGCGAGTTCACGCACGTCTCGAGCCTCATGGAGCTCGCGCTCTAGGGGCCCCGCGGCCCGCGCCGGCGCGGCGGGCTACTTCCTGTTGGGGTCGTTGGTGCCCGCGAGGGGCTTCTCGCCGGGACGGGCGAGCGGGCCCACGAGCTCGTGCGCCACGTAGGGCTTCTCGAGAAGGTCCAGCTCGTCGGCGGTGAGCGTCACGTCGAGCGCCGCCACCGCGTCGTCCACGCGCGCCGGCGTGGAGCAGCCCACGATCGGCGCCGTCACGCCGCGCGCCCAGTGCCAGGCCAGCGCCACGCGCGCCATGGGCACGCCGTGCGCCTGCGCCACCCGCGCCACGCGCTCCACGATCGGCAGGTCGCGCTCGCGGTCGGCGTCGTACTTCTGGCGCACCGTCTCGTCGGTGGTGCCGCGCGCGCTGGGGGACTCCCAGGTGGGGCGGCACAGGTGCCCGGAGGCCATCGGGCTGTAGGGCGTGAGCGCCATGCCGTACTGGCGGCATACCGGGATCATCTCGCGCTCGTCCTCGCGGTACAGCAGGTTGTAGTGGATCTGGGCCGAGCTGAACGGCGTCCAGCCGTTCTTCTCGGCCACGACCTGCATGTCGTGCAGCTGGTAGGCGTACATCTCGCTCGCGCCGAGGGCGCGCACCTTGCCCGCGCGCACCAGCGCGTCGAGCGCCCCCATGGTCTCCTCGATGGGCGTACCGTAGTCAAAGCGGTGGATGATGTAGAGGTCCAGGTAGTCGGTGCCCAGGCGGCGCAGCGTGCCGTCGATCTCGCGACTGATGGCCGCGGCCGAGAGGCGCCCCTCGTTGAAGAAGACCTTGCTCGCCAGCACGACCTTCTCGCGCGGCACCCCGAGCTCGCGCAGGGCGCGCCCGATGAACTCCTCGCTCGTGCCCGCCGCGTAGCAGTTGGCCGTGTCGATGAAGTTCACGCCGAGCTCCAGCGCGCGGGCGATCACGTCGCGCGTGGCCTCGTAGTCGGCGACCCACTGGTGGCCACCCGCGATCTTCTCGCCGAAGCTCATGCCGCCCAGGCAGACGCGGCTGACCTCGATCCCCGAGCGCCCCAGCGGCGCGTAGCTCATCTGTGCCATGCCGGCCCCCTACTCCCGCAGGAACGCGGCGTCGTGGTCGGGCACGCCGGCGTCGTCGCTCACGTAGCGCTCCGCGCGCATGTGCAGGTCGTACTTGTCACGCAGCTCCGCGATCGTGGCCATGGCCGGCGAGGCGTGGTGCGCGTCGAGCGCCGCCTGGTCGGACCAGGAGTCGATCAGCAGCACGGTCTCGGGGTCGTCGAGCGGCTGGAAGTAGCGGTAGCAGAGGTTGCCCTCGCGCGCGCGGATCTGGTCGGCGGTGCCCGTGGCCTCCATCTCCTCCGCGAAGCGCCGGGCCGCGCCGTTCTCGCCGGTGTAGTACAGGTTCATCGTGATGGCCATGTTCCCTCCCTCTGCCGTGGAAAAGGGACAGTCCCTTTTCCACATGTCAATCCTACAGCGACGCGCCGAGCTCGAAGGCCTCGCGCAGGTGCCGCGAGGCGCGCGTCATGCCCGGTGTGCCGCACCCGTAGCCGAGCACCCGGCCGCGGTCGTGCATGTTGAGATAGCGGCAGAGCGTCTCGTAGTGCGCGACCAGCGCGTCGAAGGTCCAGTCGTCGGCGTTCCACGCGTCGGCGAGAAGCGCCGCGTCGAGCCGCCGGCCCGAGATGGCCGAGTTGTCCGAGCAGAACCGGTCGATTACGGTCTTGAGCTGGGCCGTCATGCCGTAGTAGTAGAGCGGTGTGGCCAGCACGAGCATGTCGGCGCCCAGGATCTTCTCGGTGATGGCGGCCATGCCGTCGCGCTGCACGCACGGCCGGGCGCCGTAGCCGCAGGTCACGCAGCCCGTGCACGGGTGCACGCCCGCGTGCGCCACGTCGATGCGCTCGACACTGTGCCCCGCCTGACGCGCGCCGCGCACGAACTCCTCCGCGAGCATGGCCGTGGAGCCGTCGCGGTTGGGGCTCCCCTGCAGGATGATGATGTTCACGTGCGTCTCCTCTCCGGGCGGCCCGCGCGGGCCCGCCACCTTGCGCCGGATTCCGGGTTTTGTCTGCCTTTTCGCTCCGACTATGTACACCCTCGACGACTATGTACACCACCAGCGGGATGGCCATTTACAAAACCCCAGCTCAGAGGTTGCGCTGATACACGCTACCCATCACTCGGGTGTACATAGTCGGATGGGGTGTACATAGTCGTACCGCCCGAGCATCCGTCGGCGGTACCTACAGGCCCAGACCGCGCGCCCAGGCAGCGACATCGCGGCCGTTGAGCAGCGCGCCCGGCTGCCACGCGACGTCCGGGTACTTCTCGGCAAGGCTCCTCTCGGCGCCGTCGATCCCGGACCCGCCCGAGGTCGCGAACGGCGTCACGCGCACGCCCGCGAGGTTCGCCGCCTCCACGAACGAGTCCACCACGCGCGGCTCCACGTACCACCAGATCGGGAAGCCCAGCAGCACCGCGTCGTAGCCGGACGCGTCCGGCGCCGGCTCGGCCAGCTCCGGGCGGCACGCGGGGTCGTTCATCTCGACGGAGCTGCGGCTGCGCTTGTTGCGCCAGTCGAGGTCCGCCGTCGTGTAGGGGTCGGCGGGACGGATCTCATGGAGCTCGCCGCCCACCGCCGCGGCCGCCTCGCGCGCCGCGCGCGCCGTGGTCCCGCTCGCCGAGAAGTACGCCACCAGCACCCTGCTCATATCTGCTCCTCTCCGCCGTCTGCCGCGGGGCCGGGACGCCCGAGGCGCCCCGGCCCGCACGCGCGGCTAGTCCATGACCTTCTCCCAGAAGCGGATCACGTCGAGGCCGAGCGAGTCGGCCACGCGCTCCAGACCCGCGACCTCCTCGTCGGCGAGCCGCACCGCGGCCGCCTCGGCCGCGTCGGCCACCTGGCCCGGCTTGGTCACGCCGATGAGCGGCAGCGTCCCCTTGGCCACGGCCCAGGCCACCGGCACCTGCGCGGGCTTGACGCCGTGCACCTCGGCCACGCGCGCGATCTCGGCGTTGATGACCTCGAGCTTGTCCATGATGGGGTTGTAGGTCTGGCCGCGCGCCGAGTCGGCCGGCATGGGGTTGGCCGTGGTGTACGTGCCCGTGAGCGCGCCCTGCTCGAGCACCATGTACGCGAAGAACGTGGCGTCGTTCTCACGGCACCAGTCCAGGATGCCCGAGGCCTCCGACGAGCGGTTGATGAGGCTGAAGTGGTTCTGCACGGCGCCCAGGCGCAGCCCGTGCGCGCGCAGGATCTCGCCCGCCTGGCGGATCTCGGCGAGTTTGTGGTTGGAGACGCCGATCACCGGCGCGTCGTCGCGGCCCTCGAAGTAGCGGGCCAGCTCCTCGGTGTAGCGCGGCGCGCCCACCGTGTTGTGGATCCAGTAGATGTCAAAGCGGTCGAGGCCCATGAGTTCGAGCTGCCGGGAGATCATGTCGGCCACCGGCGTGTCCGAGCTCGCGTCCGCGCACTGCGGGGTGAACTTGTCGGACACGAGGTAGCTGTCGCGCGGCAGGTCGGCGAGGAAGCCGGCGAGTGTGCGCTCGGAGGTGCCCATGCCGTAGGCGAAGGCGGTGTCCCAGAGGTTGAGGCCGCGCTCGCGGGCGGCGTCGAAGACGGGGCGCACGTCCTCGGGCGAAAGGCCGCCGCCAAAGGTGCCGTCGTTGCCCCAGGCCCAGGCGCCGAGCGCCACGGACGGATAGGCGATCTGACTCATTGGTGTCCCTTCTCGTGTTGCGGTTTCGGTCAGCGCGCGCCTACTTGAAGCTCAGGCACGTGCCGATCTTCTCGCCGGTGGCGTAGTAGGAGTAGGTGGGGAACTCGAAGAGCACCGGGCTGATCTTGCCGTAGTCGGGCTTGCCGGCCTCGTCGAGCTTGTCCTCCTCCACGAGCGTGGCGTCGATGGCCAGCACGAAGTTGTCGAACTTCTCGGTCTCGTAGGTGTCCACGACGCGGCAGGCCAGCGTCAGCGGCGCCTTGTCCGGCACCGGCGCGCCGTTGTCCGCCGGCGACCAGGCGAGAAGCTCCGACTTGTCGACCTTCGCCCCGGACGCCCCGCCCGCGCGATCGAGCTCGGTCAGCATCGCGCGGTCGCACAGGCTCACCGAGACCACGCCCGTCTCGCGGATGCCCTTGTTGGTGTGGTGGTTGGACATGCAGCTGATCATGATGCGGTCGTGGCCGATGATGCCCACGTGCGCGACCTGCATCCAGTTGGGCTTGCCGTCCACCATCGCGCCCACCAGGCAGGCGGGCGTGGGATAGAGGGCGAGCAGGCTCCCGAGGTCCTTCTTCATGTCGTATTCCCTTCGTCGCGTTTCTCTGTGCGACTTTAGGTTACGCAACGTCACGTATTTTGTAAAGGGTCAAGTGACGCCGATTCTTTTATTTTTGGGATAAGGCGGGATATAATCTGCCTATCGAGAAGCACAGGGGGACCCATGGCAGAGTTCATCAGGGCGCGCAGCGCCGAGCAGAAGGAGCAGCGCCTCGAGCAGATCAAGGGGGCCGTGCGCCGGCAGTTCGCGGAGCGCCCCTACCACGAGATCACGCTCACCACGATCGCCGACGAGCTGGGCTGGTCGCGCGCCAACCTCTACAAGTACGTGAGCACCAAGGAGGAGGTCTTCCTGCTGCTCGCGGAGGACGAAATGGGCGCCTACTTCGAGGCGCTTCTCGCCGCGCTCCCCGAGGGCTGCGGGCTCGCCGCGCCCACGATCGCCGAGGTGTGGGCCGGCATCGCCAACGCGCACCGCGAGTACTTCCGCCTGGGCGACCTGCTGCCCACCATCGTTGAGACCAACGTCGGCCTCGAGCGGCTCAAGGGCTTCAAGCGCGGCTACTACGACTACGTCGAGCGGATGTCCGGGCGCCTGGCGCAGATCCTGCCGATGTCGGCCGAGGACGCCTCGTGGGCGATCTCGGCGACCTACTACCACGCCGTGGGCATCACGGGGTACTGCTGGAGCAACCCGCTCGTGACGCAGGCCCTCGACGAGCTGGGCATCAGCCCGTACGCGCCGGACTTCCGCGCCGAGATGGCCGACTTCATCGGCATGTGCCTCGCCCGTCGCGCGCAGGCGTAGCCGCCGGACGAGAAGCGCGGGGCGCGGCGTCGGGGGGGTGCGCGGCCTTGGCGGGCTGTCGCGCGCCCCGTGAATCGAGTGCGCACTATTCGGGGCGAGTTTTTGAGAAACGGGTCCTTCTCGCCAGCGTTTTCCCAGTTCGCTGGTTACTGTTTGCCATGACATACTCGGAATAGCGCGCACTTGATGGGGCGCGTCACGGACGAGGCGGGCACACGGCGCGGCGCAGCCAGACGGCGCCCGCCGCGGGCGCGGCTGCCGCGAGAATGGCCACCGCCCAGGCCGGCACGAGGTCGAACGCGGCGCCGTAGACCGCCTGCCCGAGCGGCGTGACGAGGTTGGCAAGCATGACCGCGAGCGCCATGACCTTGCCCGTGAGGGTCTCGGGCGCCTCGCGCTGCAGGTGCGACGTCACCACGATCGAGAGCGCCGCGCAAAGCGCCATCGAGACGAGGTAGCACGCCACCAGGCCCGCGTAGGCGCCGAGCGGCGGCAGCGGCGCGGCCAGCACGAGCGCGATCGCCGCGATGCCCGCCGCCGCGGAGCCCAGGAGGGCGGGCACGCTGCGCAGGCCGAGGCCGCCCGGGCGCAACGCCACCACCGCGCCGCCAACGAGACCGCCCACCGCGAGCGTCGCCTGCAGCGCTCCGAGCAGCTGGCTGGACAGGCCGAGCGTCTGCGTGACCACGTAGGACGAGCCCACGTTGAAGAACGACGACCCAAAGAGGTTGACGAGCGTCGCCGCCATGATGACGCGCCACATGGTCGGACGCACGCGCAGGAAGGCCAGCGCCTCGGCCAGGTCGCCGCGGACCGTGGCGAGCGCGCCGGCCGTGCGCGCCGGCGGCTCGTAGGGCACGCGCACCAGGGCGAGCACGACCGCCCCCGACGCCGCGAAGCACGCCGCGGCCGCGGCCGTCAGGGGCCCCAGACCGAGGAAGCCGTAGACGAGCCCTCCCACGACCGGGCCGCCCATGCCGGTGAGCATGCCCACCTGGTTGGTCACGGCCACGGCCTGCTCGAGGCGCTCCGGCGCCACGAGGCGCGGCACGGCCGACTGCATGCACGGCTGGTAGAGCGCCTGGGCGGCGAACGCGCCCATGAGCACGCCCACGGTGGCCGGCACGAGCGCGGGCGTGCCCGAGAGCGCCAGGTAGCCGAGAAGCGCCGCGGCAAGGACGAGGTCGCACGCCGCCATGACAGCGCGCTTGCGCGTGCGGTCCGCGACCACGCCGCCGATGGGCGCGAGCACGAGGTACGGCACGTTGCCGAGCGCGATGACCGCGCCGTAGAGCGCTCCCGACCCGGTCAGCGCGAGCAGATGCAGCGGCAGCACGAACTGCAGGATCTCCATGCCAAGCAGCGAGAGGGCCTGCGCAGCCGTGACGGCCGCGAAGCCGGGGGTGAACAGGCGCGTCGCGGCTCCGTCCTTCTTGACTCCCATCGATCCTTCCTTTCATACGTTCGGTTGGTATGTATCTTCGAGCCGAGAAAAGCCGCGCGCGGCGGCCCTCCCCGCTCAGGCGAGCGTAGGCAAAGCTCAGCAGTTGCCTCCACCAACCGGCGGTTGCTTTTCGGGCGGGCAACCGGCGGGCGCGGCGGGCGCGGCGCCCCGGTCCTTCTCGACGCCCGGGTCCTTCTCGGCCATGGCGAACGGGCTCCACGCCTCGCGCAGGATGCGGCCCGGGTCGAGCGACTCCCACTCCCCGAGCTCAACCCCGAGCGCGCGGCACACGCGCAGGAACACCTCGACGCGGCGGGCAAACTGCTCCTCGTCTGCCACGGGATTGAACAGCGGCACCATCCAGAGGTTGGCCACGAGCAGCATGACCTCGGCGGTCTCGCGCGGGAAGTCACAGGTGATCGAGCCGTCGGCCACGCCCTCGCGGATGGCCGGCTCCACGTAGCCGCGCGCGGTCTCGAGGGCGTCGGCGTACTCGCGCGCGAGGATGCGGGCGCTCTGGACGGGGTCGGGCGAGGGGCGCATGGCGGACCAGAGCTCGGCGGAGGGACCCTCGGCGGACGCCTGATCGAGCGCGCGGATCTTCTCAAGGCCCGTGAGCGAGCGGTCGGCCATGACGCGGTCGCAGCGCTCGATGAGCGGGCGGTTGGCCCGCTCGAAGACGGCCTCGAAGATGTCCTCCTTGCTCTTGAAGTGGTGGTAGACGGCCCCCTTGGTGAGCCCGCCGAGGCCGTCGACGATGTCGGCCATCGTGGTGTGCTCGTAGCCGCGCGTGCAGAAGAGCTCCTCGGCCACGTCGAGGATGCGCCTCACGGTCTCCTCGGGGTGCGCGTTGCGCGCCATGGCTGCCTCCCGTTCCTCGTGGTGCCTTGGCGAAAACATACCATTAGTATGTATCGACGGCAAGGACGTGCAATCAGACGGCTCGCATTTCGCGAGCGCACGAATTTTTTGATATTCAGCCTTCCCACCAGCCCTTCTCATCAACAAAACACAAGTTTGTGCGAAAGAGAGACCGCCGAGAAACCATTCGATAAATTATCTTCTTGCACTCGCGAAACGTAGTAGGACGGCGGCAGCGCCGGGCCCTGCCTAGCTTCGGGCGAGAAAGGTGTCTACTGAGGCGGACTACACACCTTGCATGCGGTATAGCCCTGCGCCTTAGCCGAGGAGAGCGAGATGGGATGAGATGACTGCCGCAGGTAGCGGCATCCGCTCCGGTGATACTTCAACCCTGTATCAGTGATGTATACCGTCTGCTCAACGGGCTGGGTGTAGCTCTCTTGCTGCCTCTGCGCCTCCGCAGCAGCCGCCTCTTCCTGTTGCCTTTGAGCTTCCTCAGCAGCCGCCCTTTCAGCAGCGCGTTGCTGGGCGAGCTCCTGTGTTGCCTGCTCGTCCACTTTTGCTGAGATCAGAACGGGCACGTCATCACGCTTGTTGTAGGCAACGTGATACGACGAGATAACATAGACCGTATCGTCGACCGTAAAAGACCCTGGCTCAACAGTAAACGTATAGTCTCCGCTTGGGTAAGAGCTCAGGTCCTTGGTTTCCCCGAAGGCTATCTGGAACGAATCGCTAAACGATTCTCCCTCTTCCGTCGTTCCGGAGACACTCACGGATGCCACGTTCGTATCGTTTGGAACGTCTCCGTCACCCAACGAGAACGTAAGCTCTCCGTCCAAGGGAACCATTACAAGGGGAATGGACACATTGACGTCTTGCTCGAGCCCAAGTGTGCACTCGGCGTCTGGTTCAGAACCGCTCGCCTTGGACTCGAACAAAACATCTGTCATCTCGAGATCGTCGTCGTCAATCGAGAAGGAATAGGTTCCCGTCTCGTAATCCGTAATCTCATGAGGTGTATTCGGGGTAACCTCGAGAGTGTCTTGGAACTCGCTGCCTTGGTCAGTCTCCCCCGTCACCCGCACGGTTATATCTCCGTAGGAGGCTCGCCATTCCGGTGCGTCAATTGTGAGGGAGATGGTACCAGGACGCGGATCATACAAAGACAGGGCAAACGAGGCGAGTATGCCCGCAATGGCAAGAACGGTTGCCGCCCTGGGAGCCTTCTGACAATCACGCGGAACGCCGGACACATGTCGAAGCAGCAACGCGACGATGCCGATAACAGCTCCTACGAACGGCAGATACTGGCCGCACAAGCCGGCTACCAACGCCACAACACTAAGAACGAATGGCACGACAAATGACTTGCCCGAGGGATAGCGATACGACACTGATTCGAGCTCGGAGTCCGTGAGCCGGCCATCTCCGTCTTCAGGACATGCTCCATGCTGGTTGTTATCGTCTGTACCCATGTCAACCTCACCACTGGCTGGCAACGCATTTTGCTGCTACTTCAATACTTATAACTATACTAGTCTACGAAATGATCGAAGCGCTGCGTCTCTCACGGGGAGGCACGATGGGTTGGAGATTCAGAAAGACAATCAAAATCGCTCCGGGTGTAAAGCTTAACGTCTCCAAATCGGGGGTGAGCACCACCATCGGAACAAGGGGCGCGTCGGTAAATATCGGAAAACGTGGTGTATACCGCAACTTGTCCATCCCAGGAACAAGAATCTACCGCAGGGACAAAATAGCCGACGGACACGCATCCCCGGAACGGAAGACCTGCGTATCAACCGCCATTGCAGCCTCGGCAGGCGCCAGCCTCGATTCCCTCCCAATACACCCCGAAAGCCCCAGGAGTAGAGCAGCGATGCAAACAACCCCTTCCCTGCACGAGCAGCTAAGCTCAGACCCGTCCTCTCGTATGGCCGAGATTTGGAAATCCGCTCCCATGTTGTGCACCACGAGTACGCTAAACGATGACCTGCAACAGCTTGTCCCACTTCGATACGACAGGAAGGTCTTTAACGTTCCTAAGCCGCAGATTGATGAGCTTGTTGAAGAAATCTCTCGGGAAGCGGACAGCGAAGTTAAAACACTTGCGTTCTGGAAGTCATATCGTCTCAAAAACGATTATGTAAAGGAGCGTATCAAGGAGCGGTACTCAGCTGCATTTGACGCTTGGGATAAGAGACGCCAGTCTTTCGAAGCCGAGGAATCGGAGCGAGAGCGCAAGCAGAACAAAGCGTTTGACAAACAGTATGACAAGCAAGTAGAGAACATCAAGAATCGGCTGGAGGGCAACGCTATTTTCATGTCCTCTGAGTCCCGCAGAATTATCTCCAACCTAGATGTCCCTCTATCAGACCACCTCACTTGCTCGTGTTCCGTACTGCGCGCCTCCAACGAGTTGTTTCTGGATGTATCACTGCCTCCCATTGAGGACTTGCCAGCCGAAGAGCTAGTTACACTAAAAAGCGGCAAAACCAAGGTCAAAGCAAAAACTCAAAAGAGATTACGCGAGGACTATGCCTGTTACGTTTTCAGTCTTCTCTCTTATCTGTCGTCAAAGCTGCTCAATATGAGCCCCACGCTGCATCAGGTCACAAGTTCAGCCCACACGCTGCGGAAAAACAAGGCTGGAGACGAGGTTGACGAGTACATCTACTCGGGCATATTCCCAAGGGCAACCGTTGACAGTGCTCTGAAGAATCGCCTCGACGCCGAAGAACTTTGTCTGAGCCTCGAGAACCGCTGCAATATGACCAAGACGAAAATCTTCAAGTCAATCACTCCTCCTGCTCACCCAGCAGAGACCGACGATGAGGGGAGACTGACCGACTGAAAGAATCACTCTTCCAGTGCGAAGAGGGCGCGACTCGCGCCCGCCGACCGCCAGGCGGCCATCGCGGTCAGGCGCTCGCGCGTCGAGGCGGCCAGCGGCTCGGGCAGCGCGTCCGGCGCGAACCACCCCACCGCAAGGCTCTCGTCATCTGCCACGTGCGGCTCCGCTCGGCCACCCTCCGCGACGCGGCACAGAAACATCAGGTCGAGGTACTGCGTCTGGTCGCCGTTGGCGTAGACCGTGAGCTCGCGCTGCGCCCGCACGCGCACGAGGTCGGTGGGCACCACGTCCACGCCCGTCTCCTCGGCCACCTCGCGCACCACCGTAGCGGCCGGCTCCTCGCCGGGCTCGTTGATGCCGTAGACGAGCGCCCACTCTCCGGTATCGGCGCGCCGCCCCAGCAGCAGACGGCCGGCGCCGTCCTCCACGTAGGCGGTCACGCCGATCAGCCACAGCGGGTCGTGGCCGATCTTCTCGCGCAGGCGCAGGATGAACTCGGGCGTAGCCATGCCCTCCCCTTTCGTGACGCGGCTCCTCGCCACAAGTATGCGCGTCCGGCGGCGCCTGTCGCGCAGCGGAACGGCACGCGTGCGAGATTTGCCCGCTATTGCGAAGCCGAGCAACGTGAATGCAAGATTTGCCCGCTATTGCGACGCCAAATTTGGGATCCAAGACAATTTAGTTCAAAGGTTTCCACAAACGCCCAGGAAAGAGAAAATTCATCGAATCAATTCCGGCGAAGCTGACAAAAGGGCTTCGCAATAGAAGACATTTCTCGCAACGCGCGGGCCCGGCGCCGCAATAAGAGCCGTTTCTTGCACGTCAGCAGCCTCCCGGACCCCTCGTCCCCCGGCCCGCGCGAGAAAAACCGCCCCGCAACCAACCTGAGCGCTCCCCGCAACAATGCGCCTCTACGCTGGCAAGAGGGGCAGTCTGCCCCGGAGGGGAGCCGGCATGACCAAGACCACCGCTGAACGCCTGGCCACCAACCTCGTGGGGCGCCAGGCTGCCATCAACCGCGAGCTCGCGCGCAACGGCGTGCGCTTCGGCATCTACAAGGACGGCGAGTACCACGACCGCCTCTTTCCCTACGACCCCATACCGCGCGTCATCGACTCCGAGGGGTTCGACCGCCTGGAGGCCGGGCTCAGGCAGCGCGTGAACGCCCTCAACGCCTTCCTGCGCGACGTCTACTCCGACAAGCGCATCGTGCACGACGGCGTGGTGCCCGAGGAGTTCGTCTACAGCTCGCCCGGCTACCTCCCGCAGGTCAACGGCGTCACGCCGCCCGCGGGGATCTACGCGCACATCGCGGGCGAGGACCTCGTGCAGGGCGAGGACGGCCGGTGGTGGGTGCTCGAGGACAACCTGCGCATTCCCTCGGGCGCCAGCTACCCGCTGTTCGTCCGCGACATCGAGCGCCACGCCGACCCGCGCCTCTTCCGTGACCACGACATCCGCGACAACCGCGACTACCCGCGCCTGCTGCGCAAGACCATGGACTTCGTCTCCACGCAGGGCATGGCCGTGGTGCTCTCGCCGGGCCGACTCAACTCGGCCTTCTTCGAGCACGCCTACCTCGCCGAGAAGACCGGGGCCACGCTGGCCTTCCCCGAGGACCTGGAGGTCATGGGCAACAAGGTCTACCTGCGCGACTACGCCGGGCGACACCACCGCGTGGGCGTGGTCTACCGGCGCCTGTCCGACGAGTTCCTCGACCCGTTCGCGTTCAGGGCGGACTCGCTGATCGGCGTGCCCGGGATACTCGCCGCCTACCGAGCCGGCAACGTGGCCATCGTCAACGCCCCCGGCAACGGCGTGGCCGACGACAAGGGCATCTACTACTTCGTGCCCAAGATGATCGAGTACTACCTGCACGAGGGGCCCATCCTGCAGAACGCTCCCACCTACCTGCCGTTCTTCGAGAAGGACCGGCGAGAGGTGCTGGCGCGCCTGGACGAGCTCGTCATCAAGGACGTCTCTGAGGCGGGCGGGTACGGCGTGGTCTTCGGGTCGTCGCTCAGCGCCGAGAGGCGCACCGAGCTCGCCGCGCGCATCGAGGCCGAGCCGCGCCGCTTCATCGCGCAGGAGGTCATCCACTTCCGCGACATCGACGTGGTGGACCCGACGACCGGCGAGACGAGCCCGCGCAAGTGCGACCTGCGCGCCTTCGTGCTCACGGGCAAGCACACACACGTCTGGTACTCGGGCCTCACGCGCTACTCGTCCGTGCCCGGACAGATGATCGTCAACTCGTCCCAGGGCGGCGGCTTCAAGGACACCTGGGTGCTCGCGCCCGCCGGCGGCCCCGCGCGCGACGCCGCGCCCGGCACCACGCCCGGCTCGCTCGTGACGCCGCGCCCCCACGCGCTCTCCCTGGTCACGCCCTCCAAGGCCGACAACCTCTACTGGCTGGGCCGCTACACCGAGCGCGTCTACACCACGCTCGTCTTCAGCACGCCGTACTACGACCGCATGATGGACGCGGGAGCGGACGCCTTCCGGCCGCTGGCCCGCGCGCTTGACCTGCCCGAGGACTTCGACGACCTCGACGGCTTCGTCTACCGGCTGCTCTACGACGAGAACGAACCCAACTCGGTGAGAAGCTCCGTGACGGCCGCGTTCAACAACGCCACGGTCCTGCGGCCCGAGCTGGGGACGCGCCTCCTGCAGTACCTCGAGCTCGCCGCCGCCAACATCGACGACGCCGCCGCGCGCGCCAGCTCGGCCGCCGACCTCTTTGACCGCCGCGACATCACCGACGACCTCCTCGCCTTCTGGGGCGGCATCGAGAACTCACCGGCCGACCCCGCGTTCAAGGCGCTGCTGCTCCTGAGCAAGTACGTGGAGCGCATCGACCTCTACACGCGCTTCTCGCTGCCCGCGGACCTGCTGGACGCGCCGCTGCGCAAGCTCGCGAGCTACTCGACCTCGCTCGCGGCCGCGCCGCTGCCCGACTGCATCGCCGCGGGGCTGCGCCAGCTCTCGGTCGACCTCGCGGCGCGGGGCTACGCCGAGGCGGAGGGCCGCCTGTGCGAGATGCTGGCCAACCCGGGTGTATGATGTCCGGACGCGCGCCCGTCGGCGCGCGGGACGCAGGTCGTGCCGGCGCGTCGGAACAGGGGCCCGTGTGAAGAAGCTGTCGTTTGACTACGAGATGATGCTGACGTTCAGCGGTCCCGTGACCGAGCACCGCTTCCAGCTGCGCTGCGTTCCCGCCACGCGGGCGCGCCAGCAGGTGGTGGACGTGCGGCTGGACGTGCGGCCGTCGTGCCACCTCGACATGCAGGTGGACTCGTTCGGCTCGGTGGTGGCAACCGGCTACCTGCCCGAGCCGCACGACTCGTTCTCGTACGCCGTGACCGGCATCGCCTTCGTGGACACGGCCAACGCCAAGTCTGACCCCGAGAAGCCCCTCTACCGCTTCCCCACCACGCTGACCGCGCCCGGGCCCGGGGTCGCGGCGCTCACGGAGGCGTGCCGGGCGCGCGTGGCGGCGCTCGGGCCGGGGGCGGGAGCGGTCGCGCGCGCGGAGGAGGTCATGCACGCGGTCTTCTCGGCGTTCACGTACGCGCCCGGGAGCACCACGGTCGACACGACCGCCGAGGAGGCGCTCGCCCAGGGGCGCGGCGTCTGCCAGGACTACGCGCACGTCATGCTGGCCGTCTGCCGGAGCCTGGGGCTCACGGCGCGCTACATCGCCGGGATGCTCGACGGCGAGGGAGCCACGCACGCCTGGGTGGAGGTCTACGACGAGCGCGGCGTCTGGGTGGGGCTGGACCCCACGCACGACCGGCTCGCCGGCGACACCTACATCGTGATCGGGCACGGGCGCGACTATCGTGACACCAAGATCGACATCGGCCTGTTCACGGGCGCGGGCGTGAGCCAGACGCAGTGGGTCAACGCCGCGGTGCACGAGGTCGGCGCGTAGCGCGCGCGACGCCCGTCTGTGCGAGAATGCGAGACGGCGGGGCCCGCGACCGCAGACGGGCCCGCGACCGAGCCAACCGAAACGAGCCGTCCGAGATGGTGACCATCATGCCAACCTCCCCCGCCGCCACGCACCGCGCGGCAGCTCACATGCGTCCGCACTCGAGAACCGTCCGCCGCGCGCCGTCGCGGGGGGCCGGCGTCCCCAAGACCCAGCGCAACGGGGCCATCGACGCCCTGCGCGCGCTCGCCATCGCGGGCGTGGTGCTCTATCACACGCGACCGTCGCTGCTGACCGGCGGGTTCGTCGGCGTCACGATCTTCTTCGTGCTCACCGGCTTCTTCGCCACGCGCTCCGTCACGCGCGCGCTCGACCAGGGGAGCTTCTCGTACGCCCGCTACGTGCTCGGCCGCGTCGTGCGCCTGCTGCCCGCGGTGCTGATCGTCGTGGCGCTCACGGCGCTCGGCGCCTACCTCGTGGCCCCGAGCCTGCTCGAGAAGGCGCGCGCGGACGCGCTCCCCGCGACGCTGTTCCTCTCCAACTGGTCCTACATCCTGCGCCAGGTCTCCTACTTCGACGCCGCCGGCCTGCCCTCCCCGCTCACGCACCTGTGGTACCTGGGCGTCGTCATGCAGTTCTACCTGATCTGGCCGCTCGTGCTGATGGTGGTGGCGCGCCGCGGGGGCGCGCGGGCACGCTCGCTGACCGCGATCGTCGCCGTGGCGGGCATGGCGCTGTCCGCCGCGGTCATGGCCCTGCTCTTCGACCCCGCCGGCGACACGGCGCGCGTCTACTACGGCACCGACGCGCGCGCCGCGGAGCTGCTCGCGGGCGCCCTGGCGGCGCTCGCGCTGCCCCCGCTCCAGCGTCGCGCCGGTGGCGAGAAGGGCCCGCTCCCCAAGCTCGTGGGACCGGCGAGCACCGTCGCGGGGGGCTGCTGCCTCGTCGCGCTCCTCATCTGCCTCGTGGTCGCGGACGGCCAGAGCGCCGTCATGTACCGGGGCGGCTACCTCGCGGTCGCGCTTGTGGTCGCCGTGCTCCTCGTCTGCGTGCAGCTCCCGGGGTGCGCGCTCGCGCGCCGTCTGGACGCGGCCCCGCTGCGCTGGCTCGGCTCGCGGTCCTTCTCGGTGTACCTGGTGCACTACCCGCTGCTCACGTTCATGAACCCGGCGACGAGGACCACCGCTCCCGCCTGGTGGGAGCTCGTGGCGCAGCTCGTCGTGGTGCTGCTCGCGTCCGAGCTGTTCTACCGCCTCGTCGAGGCGCCGTCCGCCGCCCTCGCGCGGCGCCTCTCCGCCCGCGGCGAGTCCCGAGCCGCGGCGCGGGTCCTCCCCGCCGCCGCGGTGCCGGCCGTGCTGGGGGCGGCGGGCGCCGTCGCGGTCGTCATGCTCACCTGGGCTCCCGTGAACTGGGACGACGTGGTGTGGCAGCGCTCGGTCGAGCTGCGGCCCGAGCTCGCCGCGCCCGCGCCGGCCGAGCCGGCCGACCAGCCCGAGGTCGTCGACCCGAGCGCCCCGGCGGACGACGGCGCCAACGCGGCCGCGGACGAGGGCGGCGGCGATGCCGCGGACGAGGCCGCCAAGCCGATCGCCGAGAAGGTCCCCGAGAACCTGCCGTGGCAGTCGTGGACCTACGACGCCGCGGCGGGCACCTGCGACGCCCGGGCCCTCATCATCGGCGACTCCGTTACGGCGGGCGCCGCGCCGTCCCTGCAGGCCCTGCTGCCCAACGCGCGCGTGGACGGCAAGGTCAGCCGTCAGTTCTACGTGGGCCAGGACGTCTACGCCGCCGACGTCGCGGACGGCTTCGACCCCGACGTCGTCATCTACGCGCTGGGCACCAACGGCGTCATCCGCGACGAGTCCATCGTGCAGCCGCTCATCGACGCGGCGGGCGACCGGCCGGTGTACTTCGTGACCATTCGCTGCCCGCTGCCGCTCCAGGACCCCAACAACCAGATCCTGCGCACCTATGCCGCCAACCACCCCAACGTGGGCATCATCGACTGGAACGGCGCGAGCGCGGGTCACCCCGAGTACCTCACCGACGACGGCATCCACCTCACCCCCACGGGCATGAGCGCCTACACCGACCTCGTCCGTCAGGCCCTCTGCGGGGCCTAACGGGGGGCGGCCCGCGCGCCCACGGGCTTCTCGCCCGCGCTCGCCGACGCGCGCGCCACGTCCGCGGCCGCGGGGTATAACGCCAGTAGGGAGCGTCCGTCAGAGGGAGGTCGTCATGCCGTTCAAGAAGATCCTGGTCCCCTACGACGAGTCCGAGCACGCGAGAAGCGCCGTGCGCTGCGCGCTCGACCTGGCCGGCGCCGACGCCGACGCCACGGTGTACGTGGTGACCGTCATCCCCTCCGCGACGCTGCCCGACCCCACGCTGCTCGGTGACGGCTTCACCGCGCCGCTCGCGGTGGGCAGCTCCTCGAGCTACGAGCACATCATGGAGGTGGCGGTGCAGCGTGCCAGCGCCGAGGCGAGCGCCGTCATCGACGCCACGCGCCAGGAGGAGCGGTGCGACGTGGTCGCCGACGCCGTGATCGCGGGCTCGCCGGTTGAGGGCATCGCCAACTTCGTTGAGAGCCACGACATTGACCTCGTGGTCATGGGTCGGCGCGGCCTCGGCGCGCTGCGCGGCATGCTCGGCAGCGTGAGCTTTGGCGTGCTGCGCTCGGTGGACGTGCCGGTGCTCACGGTGAAGTAGCGCGCGGCGGCCAGCGCGGCACGTGACACGACGAAAGAGGACCCGCGGCACTCCCCCGGCCGCGGGTCCTTCTCGTCAGCTCGGCTGAGCGTCGAGCGCCCTGGTCAGCGGCTCTGACCGAGCATCCAGACCGCCTTCGCGAGCCCCTCGATGTAGCCGTCTGCCTTGGCGGCGACGAGGTCGCTGCCGGCCTCTTCGGCCGCGCGCTTGAGCTCCTTTGCCGACGCGAGCAGCCGGCTGAAGTCCGCGAGCACCAGCTCCACGGCGGCGGGGACGTCGACGAAGTCGCCCGGCGCCTCCTCGATGCCGGACAGCTCGAGGAACTGACCCATGCGCGAGACCGGGTGCAGGCCCTCCATCAGCATGGCCTCGGCCACGTCGTCGACCATGTCGCGCACCTCGTCATAGTAGACCTCGAGCTGCGCGTGCGCCTGGAAGAACTGCGGGCCGCGCACGTACCAGTGCAGGCTCTGGAGCTTGTGGTACTCCACGACGAGGTCGGACAGGAACGCGTTCATCTTGGCTTCCATGGTGTGTCCCTTCTTTCTGGGGTTGCCTTTGCTGATTAGTACGATATGCTTGTAATGCGATTTGATATAGTACTTCCTGCTCATCTGATTGCATTATCTTCTCAATACTGCGCATAGTGAAAAGCCCAGATACGTCGCGCGCCACCACGTGCGGCACCCGCCCCTACGGAGGTCCCGTGAACGCCCTTGCCCACACCCCCGATGACCTGCCCGTCATCCTGGAACGCACCGATGCCGCGCACATGCCCGCGGGCGGCGAGCTCGCGCACTGGCACGACGCCGTCGAGCTGGTCTGCGTCACGCGGGGGCGGCTGCGCTGCCAGACCAACCGGAAGACGTTCCTCCTGTCCAAGGGCGACGTCTGCTTTGTCAACCGCCAGCAGGTCCACCACCTCATGGGCGCCGGGGACGCGGAGGGCGACTGCGTGACCCTCGTCATCGACACGTCGATCCTCGCGCAGAGCCCGCGCATCTTTGAGACGCACGTGCGCCCCGTGCTGGACGATCCCGCGTTCGCGCACGTCCTGCTGCGCGCCTCCCACGAGCGCGCCGAGCGCATCCGCGCCCACGTGGCCGACGTCGAGCTCATGCTGCGCGAGCGCCCGCACGCCTTTGAGCTGGAGGTCATGGCGCGCTGCTTCCAGATCTTCCGCCAGCTCAGCTGCGCGCTGGCCGAGCGCGACGCGGCACCCGAGCCCGTGGACGCCAGCCTTGAGACGCTCCGGCGCATGATGGCCCACGTGCAGGAGCGCTTTGCCGAGGACCTGCGGCTCGAGGACATCGCCGCGGCGGGCAGCGTGAGCAAGAGCACCTGCTCGCGGCTGTTTGGCCGCTACACTGGACGCTCGCCGGTGGCCTACCTCATCGACTATCGTCTCGAGGTTGCCGCGGCGCGCCTGCGCGAGACCGACGACTCGCTGGCCGCCGTCGCCCATGCGTGCGGGTTCTCGCAGCAGAGCTACTTCAACCGCATGTTCCTGCGCGCCTATGGCGTGACGCCCGGCGCGTACCGTCGCGAGGCCGCGGGCGGCGAGAGGGGCTAGGCCGCCCACCGGGAGCCGGTGCGCCGCCGCGCCGGCTCAAAAAGTCGCGCTTCTCGCTTGCACTGTGTATAGGTGTGTATATACTGTATTTATCGGACATGCACACTGTCCGGGCCGGCGGCGGGAGACGTCCCGCGCCCGGTCGCCCGTCGGGGGACGCCCCGGCGGGGAGCAGGAAGGGAAGACGTGGACATCATCATCTCCAACTCGAGCGGCAAGCCCATCTACGAGCAGATCTGCGACCAGATCAGGGCCGCGATCGTCTCGGGCGAGCTCGCCGAGGGCGAGCAGCTCCCCTCGATCCGCGCCCTCGCCAACAGCCTGCGCGTGAGCGCGATCACCACCAAGCGCGCCTACGCGGACCTGGAGGACGCGGGCCTGATCGAGACGGTGCAGGGCAAGGGCAGCTTCGTCGCGGGCGGCAACGCCGAGCTCATCCGCGAGGAGCAGCTCCGCCAGGTGGAGGGTCACATGGCGCGCGCGGTCGAGGCCGGGCGCGCGATGGGGCTCACGGACACCGAGCTCACCGAGATGTTCGCGCTGGAGCTGGAGTAGCGCCCGGCCGCGCGCCGGGCGCCCGCTGAAAGGACGCTTTGCCATGACCAGCACATCCGACCCGGACGCCCCGGCCACCGCGCTCGCCTGGGCCCGCGGGCTCACCAAGCACTACGAGGGCTTCTCGCTCAGGGGCGTGGACCTCTGCGTGGACGAGGGCGAGATCGTGGGCTTTGTCGGCAAGAACGGGGCCGGCAAGTCCACCACCATCAAGGCGCTGCTCGGCCTGATCCGTACCGACGGCGGGCAGGCCCGCCTGCTCGGCACGCCCAGCGAGACGCTCGCGCGCCCCGAGGGCGCCGCGACGAAGGAGCACGTGGGCGTGGTCTTTGACACCGTGTCGCTGCCCGGGCACCTGCGCGTGCGCGACGTAGGTCGCATCCACGCGCGCGCCTTCGCCACCTGGGACAGCCGCCGCTTCCGGCAGCTCTGCTCGGAGCTCGAGCTGCCGGGCGAGAAGTGCGTGAAGGACCTCTCGCGCGGCATGGGCATGAAGCTCTCCCTGGCCTGCGCGCTGTCGCACGACGCGCGGCTGCTCGTGCTCGACGAGGCCACGGCCGGGCTCGACCCGATGGCGCGCGACGAGGCGCTCGACCGGCTGCGCGCCTTCGTGGCCGAGCCGGGGCACGCCGTGCTCATGAGCAGCCACATCACGAGCGACCTCGAGCGCGTGGCGGACCGCGTGGTCTGCATCGACGACGGACGCATCGCCTTTGACCTGCCCCGCGACGTCATCACCGACGAGATGGGCGTCGCACGCTGCCGCGTGGCCGACTTCGAGCGCGTGGCCGCAGCGGGCCTGGTGCCCGAGGCCGAACTGCGCTACCTGCGCCACGACTACGGCATCGACGTGCTGGTCCCGGACCGCTTCGAGTTTGCGCGGTGCTTCCCCGACGTGCCGTGCGACCGCATGACCATCGACGACTACCTCACCCTCACCCTGAAAGGCGGTGTCCGCTGATGAAGCGCGCCTATCTGATCGAGCTCGCGGTCTTTCGTGACTACGGCGCCCAGCTGCTGGCTATGGGGCTTCTCGTCTCCCTGCTCGTGGGCACGGGGATGCGGACCGTGGTGGCCGCGCCGGCGATCCTCTCGTGCATGTACTTCATGATGGGCGCCATGGGCGCGGCGGCCTACGACGAGCAGAGCAACTGGGCGCTCTACCGTCTGACGATGCCGCTGTCGCGTCGCGACGTGGTGCTCGGCCGCTACGCCGCCATCGCGACGCTGGGGCTCGGCGGCATGCTCTGCGGGCTGGCAACGGCGTTCGTGCTCTCGACGGCGGCCTCGCTCGTGGAGCTGCCAGACGGGCTCTCGGAGGCGCTCTCGCTCGACGCGGGGCTCGTGACGGCGATGTTCGTGGCCACGGCGTTCTGCGTGCTCATCGGCTCGACGTGCGCGGCCGTGGTGACGCCGATCTACTTCCGGCTGGGCCAGACCAAGGCAACGCAGCTCCTGCCCACGCTCATCGTGCTGGTCTTCGTGATGCCGGTGGTGTTCCTCGGCAACAACGGGCTGCTCGACGGCGTGGTGCCGGGCCTCGAGTCGCTGGGCGCGCTGCTCGACTTCGTGGGGACACCGGCCGGCACGGTGGCGGCCTGCGCGGCGCTGCTGGCAGCATCGGCGGTGGTGCTGGCCGTGAGCGCCGCGGTGTCGCTGCGACTGTACGAGCGGCGCGAGCTATAGGGAGGGCGGCGCCGCGCGGGGGCCTACGAGCCCTCCCGCGGCCCGTCCGGAGCCCGTTGCGGCCCGTCCGGGCCCTATCTGTCGCCCATCCGGAGCCCTCCTCAATTTTGTCTGTAGTTCAAACCGGGATCCCAAAGTACAGACAAAAGTTTTATGGATTAAACCGCTGGTATCGACGCTGCCCATTTTGTCTGTACTTGAGAGACCGGCGTTGAACTGCAGACAAAATGAAAGTCGCCCCCTCGGTAGGGAGAGCGGCCCCTCCAGGGGCGGGCCCAGCCGTCACTCGCCCATGAGCGAGCCGTTGTAGCGCATGATGACCAGCAGCATGGCCACGAGGCTCGCCAGGAGCAGCACGCCAGCCACGGCCGTCAGCACCCTTGACCAGCGCGGCGCCGGGCTCAGCGCAGCCGAGCCGCCGATTGCCGCCGCCCCGAGCAGCAGCGAGACGCCCAAGCCCACCGCTGCGAGGCCCACGCCCATCGCGAGCGCGGGGATGTCCGAAGCCGCCACGTTGACGTAGTGATAGCCATGGAGCATGCTCACGTCGCCCGTGACCAGCATGTACACGCCCGGCACGAAGCCGATGAGCGAGAGCAGCGCGCCCACGACGACGCACACGACCATCGTCCCGCGCGGCCCGAACCCGGCGATGCCCAGACCCGGCGCCCCGGTGATGAGCCCGCCGTTGTGACGGACGATGGCCACGAGCATGCCCGCGACGCTCGCCACCAGCAGCACCACGCCCGCGATGGTCGCCCAGTCGGGCAGCGCCGCCTGGATGATCAACGCCGTGCTCGCCCCGGCCACGACCAGGCAGCCGCCCGTCTCGCGCGCGAGGCGCGGCCGCTCGGCCTCGGGCGTGGTGGCGTAATGGTAAGAGTGCAGCAGCCGCACGTCCCCCGTCACCAGCATATACGCACCGAGCAGGATGATGAGCCCGCCGATGACGGCTCCCATGAGCGTCTCCATGACCGCCTCCGTGACGCGGCGCGCCGGTCCGCGACCGACGCGCAACCAAACATGCAGCGGATTCTAGTACCCGCGTCGGCCGTGTCAATGAGTGCCGCGAACGGTTGGGGGGACGCCGCGGACGCGCGCCCCGCGACGTCGAGGCGCTACCCCAGCTCGCGAACGCGGCGACAGATGTCCTGGTAGCGGACATCGTCGACGAACTCGGCCCACGAGGGGCCCGTCACGCGCTCGGCCGCGCCGAGGCGCAGCAGCCCCAGCAGCCGCTCAGCCCGTCCCTCCTTGTGCGCGGCCCACGCCTCCCCGACCCGCTCCGGGTCAAGGCGGTCCGCCAGCCGGTCGAAGAGCGGCGAGGCGGCCGCGTCGGGCGCGACCGACGTCAGGCCTGTCAGCTCGTCCACAGCGCGGCCCAGCTCATCGAGCGCCGCGTCCTTCTCGCCCAGGCGCAGGAAGGACTCGGCGAGCTCAAAGGAGAGCGTGGGCGGGTAGCTCGGGATGACGGCCGCCATGCCGAGCGCCCCGAAGACCCCGCGCGCCGCCGCACCCGCCGCCCGCACGTACGCCGCGTCGCCCGTCGTCCCGACCTCCTGCAGCAGCGCCGAGAGCAGAAACGTCGCCGCCTGCAGACGATGCAGCTGCAGCAGCTCCCACGCCTCGTCCTCGCGGCCGAGCCGGCGGTAGCACGACGCCAGAAGCATCGTCACCGCCGCGGCGTCCTGCCGCTTGACCAGCGGCTCCAGCAGCTCGGCCGCCGCCTCGACCTCGCCGGCCTGGAAGAGCGCCGTGGCCTTGGCCTGCCGTGCGGCAAAGACGAGCGCCGGGTCGCTCGTGATCTGGAGCGCGCGGTCGAGAAGCTCGAGGGCCTCGGCACGCGGCTCGCCCGGCGCGGGCGCGTCGGCCGGTATCGGGGCGTCGTCCCCCACCGGCGCGAGCGAGTCGCCTGCCCAGACGGTCAGCAGCGAGGCCAGCATGACGAGAAGCCGCGCGTCTGCGTAGTGCTCGCGTGCCACCCGCATGAGGCGGTCGTGCGCGGCCGCCCGGTCCCTCTCGCCCTCCGCGGCGAGCTCGGCGTAGAGGGCCGCCGCCTCGGACTCGGGCAGCTCGGCCCGATAGCCAAAGAGCTCGTCCAGGCTCAGCGAGAAGTACGCGGCGATGCGCGGCAGCAGCGTCACGTCGGGCACGCTCTGCCCGAGCTCCCACTTGCTGACCGCGGCCTTTGTCACGCCGAGGTGTTGCGCGAGGGCGTCCTGCGTGACGCCCGCCGCGCGGCGACGCTCGGCGATGACGCTACCGATGTTGATGTGTCCACCCATGATGGCTCCCTTCGTGTGCGCACATGCGCGAGGCAGGAGCAGCCGGCTGCTGACCTCAGTATGAGGTCGCGCGACAGTGGACACAACGGAGCGCTGGTTGACCTTTGCCGGCACGCGTCAACCGCGGAGCTGGCAAGAGGCCGGCTCAGTCACAGGGCCGCGGCGATCTTGCTCCACGGCCTGATCTTGCGCAGCTCGGGCTCGAGCCGACGGCGCGCCATCTCGGTGTCGTAGGCGGCCTGCGCGCGAAGCCAGTACCCGTCGCTCAACCCAAAGAAGCGGCAGAGGCGCAGGTCTGTATCAGCTGTCACCGACCTGCGCCCGAGCACGATCTGCCCGATGCGCTGGGCGGGAATGCCCGTCTCCTTGGCGAGACGATACTGGGAGATGCCCAGGGGCTCGAGGAACTCCTCCTTGAGAAGCTCTCCCGGCGTGACCGGGTCGAGCAGCTCGGCGGAGGCGCCGTTACCTGTGGTAGTCAACGATTTCGACATGTTCCGCACCGCCCTCCGTCCAGCTGAAGCAGATCCGATACTGGTCGTTGACGCGGATGCTGTACTGGCCCTGCCGGTCCCCCTTGAGCGCCTCAAGCCTGTTGCCGGGAGGCACGCGCAGGTCCTGCAACGCGCCCGCGATCTCGAGCTGTCGGAGCTTTCTCAGGGCGACGCGCTCGAAGGAGCGAAAGCGGGGCACCCGGTGCCCCTGGGCCAGCCGCCTTGTGTCCTCGTCAGCGAACGACAGGATCATAGTAATACCTCGCGTTAATAACGTCAAACATTACTATCTCTCCCACATTCAAAGTATAGAACATATGTTCTTATTCGTCAAGGCAAGGGGGTGCTTCACAAGTTGGGCGGTTTTTTGGAGGGTGCAAAAGTAGCCGCTTGAGGACCAACGTCTCTACCTGCGGATTCTTTGATGGCACGTGCCTCGCTACTCGGATGGCCTCTCAAAAACCGCCCAGAACGTGAAGGCTGACTCGCACGGCACACCTTCGGGCGCCCCGGCACCTGCCCACAAACGTCAAACTGCCGGATGTGGGCAGACACGCCAGGCCGCCGACGCGCCCGCCCCACGACCGTTACGGCTTCGTTAGCACCCCGCCCCACCATGGGATGCGTCCCGCGCGCGAACGCGCGCACCGCACGAGAAAGGACGCACCATGGACTACCTGCTCCAGACGAGCGGGCTCACCAAGCGCTTCGGCCGCGGCGGCGCCGCCCAGACCGCCGTCGCCGACGTGAGCCTCCGCGTGCCCGCCGGCCGGGTCTACGGGCTTCTCGGCCCCAACGGCGCCGGCAAGTCGACCACCCTCAAGATGCTCTGCGGCATGTTGCGGCCCACCTCCGGCCAGATCGTCTTCGACGGCCACCCCTGGCGCCGCGACGACCTCTATGCCATCGGCAGCCTCATCGAGGAGCCGCCGCTCTACCCCAACCTCACCGCCCGCGAGAACCTGCGCGTCCGCGCCACGCTGCTCGGCCTGCCCGAGCGCCGCATCGACGAGGTGCTCGCCGCCGTGGGCCTCGCCGACACCGGCCGCAAGCGCGCCGGCCGCTTCTCGATGGGCATGCGGCAGCGGCTGGGCCTGGCGCTGGCGCTGCTCGCCCGCCCGCGGCTGCTCGTGCTCGACGAGCCCACCAACGGCCTCGACCCGCTCGGCATCGAGGAGCTGCGCGGGCAGATCCGCGCGCTGGCCGCCGGCGGCACCACGGTGCTCGTCTCCAGCCACATCCTCTCGGAGGTGCGGCTCATGGCCGACCGCGTGGGCATCATCTGCGCGGGGCGGCTGGCCTACGAGGACGACCTGCGGGCCGACCAGGACCTCGAGCGGCTCTTCATGGACGTCTGCCGGGCCGGGCGCGCAGAGGGGGTGGCGGCATGAGCGCGGCAAGCGAGGCGAGAAGGGCGCGCGGCCGGGGCGCGCTCGCGGCCGCCGTGGCCGCCGAGGCGCTCAAGTCGCGCCACGCCGCACCGGTGCGCGTCGCCGTGCTGATGGCGCTGCCGATGCCGCTGCTCGGCGCGATGCCGTACCGCGGCGCGCAGTCCTTCTCGGCATGGAACTACTGGTACGCGCTGTTTCTGCCCGTGGCGCTGGCGCTGGTCACGGGCTGCGTGGCGCAGGCCGACGCGCGCACGAGGATGCGGGCCGTGCGCGGCCTGGGCGCGTCGCTCGCGCGGGCGTGGTGGGCCAAGGCGCTCTGGTGCCTCGCGCTGCTGGCGCTGGCCAACCTGGTCGTCTTTGCCATCTATCTGGTCGGCTCGGCGTTCACGACGCAGGGCGTCACCGCCGCCGGCACGCTCACGATGCTCTCCTGCGCGCTCGCCAACACCGTCTGCGCGGCGTGGATGATCCCGGCGGGGCTCTTTCTCACGGTGCGCGCCGGGCTGCTCGCGGGCATCTTCTGCCCGCTGGCGGCGCAGCTCGTGGGCGGCTTCGCGTGGTCGGTGGTGCCGCTGCCGCAGCTGTTCCCGCCGTCGGCCTCGATGGTGATCCCGACCTCGTTCATCCCCGTGCTGCCGAGCGGCGAGCCGCTCGCGGCCGACGCGGCCCTCGGCGGCGCGCTGGCGGCGGGCAGGGCGCTCACCTGGGCCGGGCTCGCCGTGTGCGCGGCCGCGTTCGTGGCCCTCACGGCGCTGACGGCCGCGTGGTTCGCGCGCTCGGAGGAGAGGTGATCGCCGTGGCGAGAAGAATCGTGAAGGCCGGGGCGGACGCCGGGACCGGGGCGGCCGCGGTCGCCGCCGCCGTCGCGCCCCGCATGACCCTCCCGCGCACCCTGCGCTCCGAGCTCGCGCGGCTCGCCCGGTCGCCGCTGGCCGCGGCGCACCTGGCCTGCGCCCTGGCGGGCGGCGCGGCCTGCGGCGCGTACTTCTCCGTGGCCGCGTGGGACCCCGCGCTCGGGGCCGACGCGGTGGCGCAGTGCCTCGGCGCGCTGATGCCGCTCATGGTGGGCGTCGCCTGCGGCCTGGCCGTTGACGAGGAGCGCGCGGCGGGCCGGCTGGCCAACCTCACGGCGGTGCCGTCGCGCGGGCGCGCGGTTCTCGCCAAGCTGGCCGCGCTCGTGGCGATGGGCGGGCTCGCGCTGGGCGTGGCACTCGGCGTCTATGGCGCCGCGATGGCCGCCGTCGGACGGCTGGCGCTGGGGCCCGCGCCGCTCGCGCTCGCCTGGGCGGGCGCGCTCATGGGAAGCGTCCCGCTCTACGCGCTCATGCTCGCGCTGGCGCTGCGACTGGGCCGCAACGCCGCCGTGGGCGCGGGCGCGGCGGGCACGCTGCTCGCGTTCTTCTCGGTGGGAGGGCTGGCGCACGGCCTCATGACCGGCCAGCTCACCGGTGCCGCGCCGGCGGGTCTGTTGGGCTGGGTGCCCACGTCGTGGGCGGCGCGGCTCGGCTCGCTCGGCGTTGAGTCGACCATCGCGGCAGGGCGGGGCGCCGTCGAGACGGCGCGCGTGGCCGCGGCCGCGGGACCGCTCGTCGCCGCCGCGGCGGTGCTCTCGGTCGCGGCGCTCGTGGCGCTCGCGCTGTGGTTCGGCCGCTTCGAGGACGGGAGGGACGATGCCTAGGAGACGAGTCGGCCGCGCGGCTGCGATCGTGCTTCTCGCCGTCTGCGCGACGCTGGGCGGATGCGCGCTGCTCGGCGCCGGGTGGGGGCCGGCGCTGCGCTCGCTCGCGGACCGCGTGCTCCCCTATCCCGAGGTCACGATGTGGGCGTGCGCGCCCGAGCCCGGCACCCACGCGGAGTCCTACGCCGACGCCACCGGCGCCGGGACCAACTACGTCTACGTCGTGGAGGCGGCCGACGCCGACGGCGCCACCCGCGAGCTGCAGCTCATCTACTTTGGCCGCGAGTCGGACGGCACGGAATGGCTTGAGATCGAGGCCCGCGGCGGCTCCGGGGTGCACTACCGCTCGGTCGACGCCGCCGACGTCCCCGAGCCCGCCCGCACGGCGCTCACGGTCGACTCGCGAGCACCCGCCTGATCCCCGGCATGCTCGAGATCTCCTCGAGCAGATCCAGCAGCTCGTCGCTCTGATAGAAGTCACCCCGCCGCCGCGAGCCCAGGGGGCGCAGCATGCCGTACTCGCAGGCTCGCTTGACAAGGTTCGTCGCGGCGCGCGGGGTGATGTCCAGCCGCTCTGCCACGAGGGAGGCCGTGACCACGGGTCGCTCCGCCAGGAGCTGGGGCAATCGCCAGATTGCGGAGCCGGTGCGCTCCGTGATGGACGCGCGCCACCCCTCCATCACCCCGTCAATGGCAGTTGCGACCCGCTGTCCGATGACCAAGGCGAGCTCAAGCGCTCCCACCAAGCTCTGGACGATTGGCAGCGGGTCGCCCTGCTGATACGCCCGTATCGCCGCCATATACGCATCCACGTCATGGAGCAGCCCAGCCGAGACGGGAAGCGTGCTTCGCCTGAGGACGCCCTCCTGGCACAGGACGCGATGCAGAAGGACCCGTCCCGTGCGACCGTTGCCGTCGATGAACGGGTGAATGGTCTCGAACTGCGCGTGGACAATCGCTGCCTTTGCGATAGCGTTCACATCGTCTCGCTGGGCAAAGATCACAAGATCGTCGAGGCACGCGTCGATGCGCTGCGGAACGGGCGGTACGAACAGCGCCCCGTGAGGGCTGTAGGGCGTTCCGCCCACCCAGACCTGCTCGTCTCGTATCTGTCCGCCAAACGTCTCTCCCGTGGGAGCAATCAATGCCTCATGCACGGCACAAATCCGCTGCTTGGACACCTCGGGCGGCAAGGAGAGCGCCGTGCGCATGGCGGCGACGTTGCCCTGTGCGATGCGCGCGTTCGCCGGGGCGTCGTCGGTAAGCTCGGCAAGCGCGACGTTGCGCACGCTCGACGTGAGGCGCTCTATCTGCGAGCTGGCGGCGGACTCGCTACGCAGCAGAAGCGCAGGGAGGTCGTAGCCGCGCGCCGCCTGCTCCTCGTCAAAGCGCGCGAGGCCCACCAGAAGCTCCGAGACACGCGCAGACAATGCCTCGGGCACGCTCAACGAAGCCGACGAGATACACGCGGGAACCGCCGCCTGATAGGTCGACGCGATCTTGCGCCGGGCGCTCTTGGGAATGAGCTGGCGCTCATCGGGGTCGAGGTGCCACGGCACCTCCTCATAGGTCACACGAGGCCACACGGCATCCACCTCGTTTCAACGTTGCTCGCTTCCTTTGTCTAGAGAATAACGGAAGTGAACTATGATTCACTTCCGTTATTTCAAGATTGCGGAAGTGAAATCTAGTTCGCTTCCGCTATTTGCTCCCAGCAGGAAGCGAGGATGGCCCATCACCCGTTAGGACTTCGTTAGAAACCGCGCGTATCATGGCCGGGTACGACGGACCGACGGCACGGAGGCAAAGTGGCGCACATCCTGGCCATAGACGACGAGCAGCCCATCCTCGACGCCCTCGCGCGCGTGCTGCGCGCGGGCGGCCACGACGTCCGCTGCCTCGCCGACCCGCGCGCGGCGCTCGACGCCGACCTCTCCCGCTTCGACCTCGTGCTCTGCGACGTGATGATGCCGGACCTCGACGGCTTTGAGCTGGTGCGCCGCATCCGTCCGCGCTTTGACGGCCCCATCGTCTTCCTCACCGCGCGCGTGGCCGAGGAGGACGCCGTCACCGGCTACGGCCTCGGCGCCGACGACTACGTCCGCAAGCCCTTCGGCGCCGCCGAGCTGCGCGCCAAGGTGGCGGCGCACCTCCGCCGCGAGCGCCGCGAGCACGCGCACGCCCTCGACTTCGGCGCGGTGCGCGTGAACCTCACGGGCCGCGAGGTCGAGGCCGGCGGGGCCGCGGTCCCGCTCACCCCCACCGAGTACCAGATCTGCGAGCTGCTCGCGCGCCGGCCAGGCCAGGTCTTCAGCCGCGCGCAGATCCGCGAGGCCGTGCTCGGCTGGGACAGCGACGCCGACGACTCGACCATATCGATGCACGTCAGCCGCGCGCGCCGCAAGCTGGCCGCGGCCGGGACCGACCCCATCGCGACCGTCTGGGGAATGGGGTACAAGTGGCAGCTCTAGGACGGTGTGCCGAGAAGGACGGGCGCGACGCGCGGGCCGACGTGAGCGCCCGCCGCCGCGGCCTGCCCCTCTCGCTCGTGATCGCGCGCTACTTCGCCTATGCCTTCGCCGCGGTCGTCGTCGCGTGGCTGGCGGCGTTCGTGCTGCTCTCCGCCGCCATCAACACCGGCCAGGTGTACGAGGCCAGCTGGGGCCCGGCCCACGCGCGCGAGGTGGCCGCCGCGCTCGCCGCCGAGAGCCCCCTCGACGCCGCGGACGTCCCGACCGCCTATCGCTACCTGCGCACGGACGCGTACGGCGCCGTGCTCGAGTCCGACCTGGCGCCCGGCGCGCAGCGCGACCGCGCCGAGGCGGCCGCCAAGGCCACGCTCGCTGCGCGCACCACCGGAGCCGACGAGGTCACGATCGAGGGCGCGGGCGGCGCGACCTACGCGTCCTTCTCGCTGGCCGACGGCGGCGCGTGCGTGCTGGTGAGCGAGTACCTCCCCCAGTGGGCCGACCGCGCCTGGCGGGACGCGCTGCCCAACCCGCAGAACCTCATGCTGGCGACCGGCGCGCTGCTCAGCGCCCTGGCGCTCGCGCTGCTCGCCCGGCGGGCCAGCCGCGTCATCGCGCGCAAGATGGCCCCGCTCGCGCAGGCAGCCGCGCGCGTGGGCCGCCAGGAGCTCGACTTTGCCGTGGGGCGCACCAACGTGCGCGAGGTCAACGACGTGCTCGACGCCATGGACGCCATGCGCGCCGAGCTCGCCGCGTCGCTCGAGGCCCGCTGGGCCGCCGAGCGCGCCCAGCGCGAGCAGGTGGTGTCGCTCGCGCACGACCTCAAGACGCCGCTCACCGTGGTGCGCGCCAACGCCGACTTCGTGGCCGAGGGGCTCGCCGGGCCGGGCTCGCCGGACGCGGACGCGCGCTCCGAGCTTGCGGGTGCGGCCGCCGACATCGCCGCTGCCACCGAGCGCCTGGACGGCTACGTCCACCTCCTCATCCAGACCTCGCGCGGCGAGAAGCCCCACGAGGCGCGGCCTGTCTCGCCGGCGGCGCTCTGCGCGCGCGTGGCCCGCGAGGCCGAGGCCGTGGCCCGCGCCGCCGACGTCGAGCTGACGGCGGAGGTCGCGACCGAGGTCGCCTCCGCGCCCGAGGCCCCGCTCGACGCCGACGAGCTCGCGAGGGCCGCGGGCAACCTCGTGGCCAACGCGGTCGAGCACGCGCGCGGCCGCGTCCTTCTCAGCTGCTCGCTCGAGGGCGGGCGGCTCGTGATCACCGTGCGCGACGACGGCCCGGGCTTCTCGCCCGCCGCGCTCGAGCACGGGCGGGAGCGCCTCTTCACCGACGACGCCTCCCGCGCCGCACGCGACGGCCGGCCGCACTACGGCATCGGCCTGTTCGCCGCCGCCGAGGCCGCCCGCACGCACGGCGGCGCGCTCGAGCTCTCCAACGACCACGGCGCCGTGGCCCGTCTCGCGGTCCCCGTCTGACCTCGCGCCGTCCTTCTCAGCACGCGCAAAGCCATAGTTGACGCGTAATACCTTGCGTCATATAGTATGCATCGCAAGGTATCACGCGAAAGGAGGCATGCACATGGAGGCGCAGCTCAAGCGCGGCTTCCTCGAGGCGTGCGTGCTCGCTGCCGTGAGCGGGGAGGAGTCCTACGGCTACCGCATCGTCAAGGACGTGCCGGCGTCGCTGGGACTCACCGAGTCCACGCTCTATCCGCTGCTCAAGCGGCTCGAGCGGGCCGGCTGCATCACCGCGCGCTCGGCGGAGCACAACGGTCGGCTCAGGCGCTACTACCGCATCACCGACGCCGGCCGCGCGCGCATCGGGGAGTTCCTGGCCGAGTGGCCGGCCGTGCAGGAGATCTATCGCTACGTCGAGGGGGCGCAGTCATGACCAAGCAGGAGTTTCTGGACCGGCTCGGTAGGCTTCTGAGCTGCCTGCCGGCCGACCAGGTGGCCGAGTCGCGCGCGTTCTACGCCGAGGCCATCGACGACCGCATCGAGGACGGCATGAGCGAGGAGGCGGCCGTGGCCGACCTCGGCACGCCCGGCCAGGTGGCCGAGGCCATCCTGGACGAGCTGCCCGTCGTGCCGCGCGCCATCGTCAAGACGCGCCGGCGCAGCAACGCCCTGCTGTGGACGCTCGCGATCGTGGGCTCGCCGCTCTGGATCGTGTTGCTGCTCGCCTTCGCCGCCGTGGCCTTCACGGTCTACGTCTGCATCTGGGTGCTCGCGCTGTGCGTGTGGATCGTGGCGGCGGCGCTCGTGGGCATGGCGCCGGTTCTCTTCGTGCTGGCCTACGACGGAGCGGTGATCGGACACCCGGCGTTCGTGGTGGCCTCGTGCGGCTCGGCGTTTGCGCTGCTCGGCGTGGGGCTGCTCGTGGGCGCGGGCGCGTGGGCGGTGTCCAAGCAGGTCGTGCGCCTCTCGGCGCTGTGGGCGAGAAAGGCGCTCTCGCCGTTCAGGAAGGACCGCGGCGAGAAGGACGGCGAGGCCGGCGAGGCCGTCGCCCCCGCAGCGTCTACCTCCCGCAGGCGCGGCTTCCTCGCCGTGAGCGGCGGATTCGTCGCCCTGGGCGCCGTGCTGCTGGCCCTGGGCTGGGCGCTCGCCGGCTTTGACTCGAGCGTGTTCACGACCACCATCGACCTGCGCGACGACACCGTCGTGCTCGGTGGCGTGACCGTGGACGACCCCACGGACCTGCCGCTCGTCGAGCAGATTCACGAGCTGGGCACGATCGATGTGAGCGCGCCAGCGGCTCCGGCGGCCCCCGCCGCACCGGCGGCGCCCACAGCTTCGGCTGTACCGGCGGCTCCGGCGGCCCCCGCGAACCCAGCAAGCTGAGGCCCTTCTCGCCCAGCTCAGACGCCCTGTAAAGATCTCTTGACAGCCCCGATGAGGCATCGTCGGGGCCTTTTGATGGTACGATGCCGCCCGGCGAGGCATGGTCGACGCAAGGGTCACGCCGCAAGACGGGAGAGGGGGACGACATGGAGGTCGGGCGCCACATCCGCGAGCTGCGCGGCCGCTTCGGGCTGTCGCAGGACGACCTCGCGGCGCGCGTGTACGTGAGCCGCCAGACGATCAGCTCCTGGGAGAACGCGAGGACCTATCCCGACCTCCAGAGCCTGGTCCTTCTCGCCAGGATCTTCGGCGTGACCGTGGACTCCCTGATCGAAGGAGACGTTGAGACCATGACCAAGACCGTTGACGCCGACGTCCGCACCATGCGGCACATGAGCCTCACCATGACCGGGTTTCTCGCCCTGATGGTGGCGGCGCTCGCCTGGCTGGCCCTCCAGCTCGTGGTCTGGGACTGGCCGCTCGCCCAGACCGCCCCCACCGCCGTACTCGCGCTCGTGCTGTGGGGCATCGCGCTGGCCGCCTCGTGCCGAGCCGATCGCATCAAGCGCGACCACGACCTCGTCACCTACCACGAGATCCTCAGCTTCCTGCGCGGCAAGCCCGTGGACCGCGAGACCGAGCGCGGGCGGCGCGGGCGCCTCATCCCCGCCTGGATGCGCGTGGTCAGAACCGCCGGCCTCATCCTGCTCGGCCTGGCCATGGGCGCCTTCGTCGGATACGTCGGCAGCGCCCTGCTCGACCTGCTGGCGGGCTAGTCCGGCGGGTGGATACGTACACCCGCGGCGGTTACGTACACACTTTCGATTCTCATATCGCCTGGCGGGCGAGAAGAACCGCAGGTCGCGGGCCTGCGGTCCCTTCCATCAAACCCTGAAGGGTGTACGCAACCGCCGTGGGTGTACGTAACCGCCGTGGGTGTACGCAACAGCCGTGGGCGCACGTATCCGCACGCGCCACGGCCCCGCACGCCGCCCGCCGAGTTGAGACTTTCTTGAGAGTCACCCGCTATGCTGGAACCTCGCGGCAGCGAAGGGAGGGCCATGGCCGAGGACGCGCCGCTCGTGCTCATCGTCGATGACGAGCCGGACATCGCCGGCATGCTCGACGCGTACTTCCGCCTCGAGGGCTACCGCACGCTCACGGCCGCCAGCGCCGCCCAGGCCGTGACGGCCGCTCGTCGCGCGCCCGACGTCATCCTGCTCGACGTGAACCTCCCCGACACCGACGGCTTCACCGTCTGCCGCCAGATCCGCGAGGCTGTGAGCTGCCCGATCATCTTCCTCACCGCCCGCGTGGAGGACGCCGACGCCATCGCCGGCTTTGCCGCGGGCGGTGACGACTACGTGACCAAGCCCTTCTCGCTGGACGTCCTCGGGGCCCGCGTGCGCGCCCAGCTCGCGCGCGACCAGCGCCGTCTCGACCGTGCCACCGTGCGCTTTGGCGGCGGCATCGCGGTGGACTTCGCGGCCCGCGAGCTGCGCGTGAACGAGAGGGCCTGCGAGCTCGCCCGCAAGGACTTCGACATCGTGGCGCTGCTCGCACGCCGCCCGGGCCAGGTCCTCAGCCGCGACACGATCTACGAGCGCGTCTGGGGCGAGCCGGGCGACTCGACGGTCGTGACCGAGCACGTGCGCCGCATCCGCCGCGCGCTCGAGGCCGCGGGCTGCGAGACGGACCCGATCTCCACGGCGTGGGGCGTGGGGTACGCGTGGCGCGCCTGACCGCGGCCGCGCGCCGGCTCAGAGCGCGCATGGCCAACTGCTCGATTCGGACCGCCTTCGCGCTCTACGCTGCCGTGGCTCTGCTCGCGGCGCTCGTGCTCTCGTTCGTCACCACCGGCCTTCTGGGGCTTCTCGCCAACGCGACGCTGCCCGACGACCTCCTCGCCCACTCCGGGACCTACGTGCTCGACGCGGACGCGGGCCAGCTCGTGCCCGCCGAGGCGCTCTCGTGGTACGAAACGTCGGCCGTCGACGCCGCCGTCGCACCCGACGGACAGGCCAGCGAGAGGGACGGCGAGCCCGTGGTGCTCTACGTGGAGTCGGCCGCGCGCCCGGACGCCGCGCCCGTCTCGCTGGCCGACCCGCCGGCCGACGTGCGCGACGCGGCCGTCACCGACCTCACCTGGGCAATCAGCGAGGACGGCGCGCGAACCCTGAGCCTCGCCGAGATCCCCGCCTACGACGCGGCCGCCGCCTCCGAGCGCCCGGGCGCCGAGGCGGCCGCCGAGCTCGCCGCGTCGCTGCCGCCCAACGCGGACGGCGCGCGGCCCGTGGTCTCGAACGTGGGCTACTACCTCCCCCATCCCGGTGACCCCGAGCCCTACCGGACCATCGCCAACCTGGCCATCGCGTCGGTGCCCGTCGTCTTTGTGGCGTGCCTCGCCGTAGCCGGGCGGCTCTTCTACCGGCGGCGCCTGGCCGGCCCGATCAACGCCATGGGCGAGGCGGCCGAGCGCATCGCGGCGAGCGACCTGGACTTCCGCGTGCCGCCGCAGCGCGCCGACGAGCTCGGCCGGCTCTGCGCGCGCTTCGAGGACATGCGCGCCGAGCTCGAGCGCTCCGAGCGGGAGCTGTGGCTCGCCGCCGAGAACCGCCGGCGCGTGAACGCCGCCTTCGCGCACGACCTGCGCACGCCGCTCACCGTGGTGCGCGGCCAGGCCGAGCTGATCGGCCGGCTGGCCGCGGACGGGGCCGTGCGCGAGGCGGCCGCGGCCATCACCCGCCAGGCGGAGCGCCTCAGCGCCTACGCGGACTCGATGCGCGACCTCGACACGCTCGACGCCACCACGGTGAGCCCCGCGCCGCTGGATCTGCGCGCATGGTTTGCGCAGGCGGCCGCGGACGCGCGCGAGGTGGCGCGCGCCGCCGGCGTGGAGCTCGCGGTCGCGTCCGAGGGCCTGCCCGAGCGCGCCGAGGCCGACGCGGCGGCGCTCGCGCGCGTGGCCGACAACCTCGTGGCAAACGCCGCGCGCCACGCCCGCGCGACGGTGCGCCTCTCGGCGAGCTGGTCGGACGGCACGCTCACGCTGACGGTCGCCGACGACGGGCCCGGCTTCAGCGAGGCCGCGCTCGCCCACGCCGCCGAGCCCTTCTGGAGCGAGGCGCGTCGCGACGCCGCGCGGGACGGCGCCCCGACGGATGGCTCCCACCTGGGACTCGGCCTCTACGTCTGTGCCCTTCTCGCCGAGCGGCACGGCGGCGAGCTTCGCATGGCAAACGCGCCCGAGGGCGGCGCCGTCGCGGCCGCGCGCTTCTCGGCTCCCGTCAAATCGTACGAAACTGTCACCAAACGTTGAGCCTTTCTTGAGGTTGGTCCCCTAGTCTCGTATGGGTCAGGCACGACGGCCGCACGACGAGGGAGGCGCACATGGCGGACACGAGGCGGGTCTGGACGGCGCGCAGGGTGATCGGCGCCGCGGCGGCGGTCGCGGCTCTCGTTGCCGCCGCGGTGGTCTTTGGCCCGACGCTCTGGGGCTTCTTCTCGGATGGCGAGAAGGTCCGCGCCTGGGTGGACGCGCAGGGCCCGCTGGCGCCCGTGGCCATGGGGTCGCTCGTCTTCGCGCAGGTCGTGATCGCCGTGCTGCCCGGCGAGCCCGTGGAGCTGGCGGCCGGCTACCTCTTTGGGTTCTGGGAGGGCACCGCGATCTGCTTGGTGGGCTCCCTCGCCGCCACGGTCGCGGTGACGGCGCTCGTGCGCTGCGTGGGCGTGCGCGTGGTGCGCGCGTTCTTCTCGCAGGAGCAGCTCGACGGCGTGGCGTGGCTCCGGGACTCGGGCCGCTTCGAGCTGCTGCTGTTTGTGGTGTTCCTCATCCCCGGCTCGCCCAAGGACGTGCTCACCTACGTGGCCGGCCTCACCGACAGCGCCTGGTGGCGCATCGCGGCCATCACCACGGTGGGGCGCGTCCCCTCGATCGTGACCTCCACGCTCGCGGCGGGCTTTGCCTCGGAGGGCAACTGGGGCGCCGCGGCGGTCTCGATCGGCGCGGCCGTCATGCTGGCCGCGGCCGGGGTCTGCGCCTACGCCGCCATGCGCCGCCGCGTCGCGCGCTAGAACGTGACGTTGCCGAACTCGGTGAGGCGCAGGTCCTCGTTGTGCTCCACCGCCCAGTCCAGGTTCCAGGGGCTGCGGAACAGCAGCAGCGGGTTGCCGCGCATGTCCTCCACGCGCAGCGTGTCGTGCGTGAGGTTGAGCGCGCGGACGTCCACCTCGTCGGGGTTCTCGATCCAGCGGATGTCGGTGTAGGGCAGCGAGGAGCGGCTCACCTCAACGTGGTACTCGCTGCGCAGGCGCTGCTCGAGCACCTCGAACTGCAGCACGCCCACCACGCCCACGATCACGCTCTCCATGCCGGCGCCCAGCTCGCGGAAGATCTGGATGGCGCCCTCCTGCGCGAGCTCCTCCATGCCCTTGACGAACTGCTTGCGCTTGAGCGTGTCCACCTGCGAGACGCGCGCGAAGTGCTCCGGCGCGAACGTGGGGATGCCCGCGTAGCGCACGTGGCGGCGCGGCGTGCAGAGCGTGTCGCCGATCGAGAAGATCCCGGGGTCGAACAGGCCCACGATGTCGCCGGCGAAGGCCTCGTCCACGGTGGCGCGGTCGTCGGCCATCATCGCCGTGCCGGTGGCGAGCTTGACCTTGCGCTCGCCCTGCACGTGCCAGGCGTCCATGCCGCGCTCGAAGCGGCCCGAGCAGATGCGCAGGAAGGCCACGCGGTCGCGGTGGTTCTTGTCCATGTTGGCCTGGATCTTGAAGACGAAGCCGCTGAAGTCGTCGCTCGCGGGGTCCACCGGCTCGCCGGTCTCGGCGTCCACGTGCGCGGCGGGCGGCGGGGCCAGGCGCAGGAAATCCTTGAGGAACGGCTCCACGCCGAAGTTGGTGAGCGCCGAGCCGAAGAATACCGGGGTGAGCCGCCCCGTGCGGACGGCGTCGAGGTCGAACTCGTTGTCCGCGCCGTCCAGGAGCTCGATGTCGTCAGCGAGCGTGCGGTGGTTCTCCTCGCCGATCAGCTCGTCGAGCGCCGGGTCGCCGAGCTCGGCCTCGACCTCCTCCACGCGGCGCGTGGCGTTGGCGCGGCCGTCGCCCTCGAAGGCGAGCACGTGGCGGCTCGCGCGGTCAAAGACGCCGCGGAACGTGCGCCCGTTGCCGATGGGCCAGTTCATGGGGTACGTCCCGATGCCGAGCACGTACTCGATCTCCTCCATGAGGTCAAAGGGGTCGCGCGTCTCGTGGTCGAGCTTGTTGACGAAGGTGAAGATCGGGATGTGGCGCAGCGTGCAGACCTTGAAGAGCTTGATGGTCTGCGCCTCCACGCCCTTGGCGCCGTCGATGACCATGACCGCGGCGTCGGCGGCCATGAGCGTGCGGTAGGTGTCCTCCGAGAAGTCCTGGTGGCCGGGGGTGTCGAGGATGTTGACGCAGCAGCCGTCGTAGGTGAACTGCAGGACCGACGAGGTGACGGAGATGCCGCGCTGCTTCTCGATGTCCATCCAGTCCGAGACCGCGTGCTTGGCGCTCGACTTGCCCTTGACCGAGCCGGCGCTCTGGATGGTGCCGGTGTAGAGCAGGAGCTTCTCGGTGAGCGTGGTCTTGCCCGCGTCCGGGTGCGAGATGATGGCAAAGGTGCGGCGCGAAGAGATCTGGTCCGCGAGACTCGGCATGGTCTTCCTCCCCCGCCGCGGCGCGGCGGCGCGTGTCCTGACGTTGCAAACCATCGTATTGTAGCGGGACGGGGCCTCCCGCGCGATCACGCGTGGTCGGGCCACCCGGCGAGAAGCGCCTCGAGCCCGACGCCAAACTGGCCGGCGAGGTCCCAGCCGTCGGCGCGCATGGGGGCGAGAAGGTCCTCGAGCTGCGCGCGCTCGGCGTCCGTGAGGCCCACCAACGCCTCGGCGAGGCCCGCGCCCGGCTCGTCGGCCTCGCCGCCGGCGGGCGGGGCCACCTCCGCGGCGGCAAAGCCCGTCGTGTAGACGGTGAGCGCACAGACGAGGTCGAGCGCGCCCGCGGGCAGGGTCACCCCCGCGGCGGCGAGCCGCGCGAGCGAGCGGGCCACGAGGGCGAACTGCCCCGGCGTCGAGATGGGATGCGTGAGCATGAGGACCACGGCGTTGGGGTGGGCGCGCAGCGTGGCGAGCAGCGTGGCGGCGTAGAGCCGGCCGGCGGCCCGCCAGTCGGCGGGCGCGTCGTCGGCCGCGTGGGCGTCGAGCGCGGCGAGCGCCTCGGCCCAGACGCGCTCGGCGACGCCGTCGAGCAGCGCGGCCTTGTCCGGGACATGCCGGTAGACGGCCGTCTGCGAGACGCCGAGCCGGCCGCCGAGTGCGCGCAGCGAGAGCGCGTCCAGCCCCTCGGCGTCCACCAGCGCGAGTGCCTCCGCGAGGATCGCCTCGCGCGTGAGGGTGCGCCGCCGCGTCGTCACGCCGTCCGCCATGCCGCCTCCTGCCCGCCTCTTCCCGTCACTCGGTCTTCCTGCCGTCTATTCCCATCAGGCATCTTATCATCGCGAGCGCCGCCAGCGCGACGAGGAACACGGCGAGCGCCCCGAGCTGCGGCGCTATGTCGGCCAGGCCCGCGCCGTCGAGGCTCACGGCGCGCACCGCGTCGAGCGCCCAGTACGCCGGTGAGAGCTTGGCGAGCGGACGTGCCCACTCCGGGAAGCTCGCCACCGTGCAGAGCGTGCCGCCAAGGCCCGCCGCGAGCATGCCCACGAGGTTTGCCACCGAGAGCGCCGTGCCCTCCGAGCGCGCCCAGAGCGAGAGCGCCACGCCAAAGGCCGCGAGCACCGCGGCAAAGAGCAGCGCCACGGCCACGATCGCCGCCGGATCGCCCGCGGGCCGGTAGCCAAAGAGGGCGCTCCCCAGCGCGAGCACCACCAGGAGCTGCGCCCCCTGGACCGCGTAGGCCACCGTCACCTTGCCGAGCACCACGTCGGCCGCCGTTGCCGCCGACGCGCGCAGGCGCGGCCACGTTCCCCAGGTGTGCTCGCGGAAGAACGACTGCACGATGACCTGCACCGAGAGAAACGAGAAGAGCGTGGCCATGCCGGGGACCGCCTGCTCGGCGCCCGTGGCCGTGAGGTAGCCCTCCGAGGCGAGCATCGTCTTGCACGCCGGGATCATGAACGGCATGAGCACGAGCGGGGTAAGCGTCATGAGGACGACGAGGCCGGCATCGCGCAGCTGCAGGAGCGCGCCCAGCCGCACGATCGCGAGGTAGCGCCTAGGCCGCATGGTCAACCGCCCCCTCCCCCACGATGGCAAGGTACGCGCTTTCCAGATTGGCGTGCACCACGCGGACGTCGTCGAGGGAAAGGCCGCGCGCGGCGGGCTGGGAGAGCAGCGCCGCCACGGCCGCACCGGGGTCCGGCGGCGGCGCCACGGGCTCGAGGTAGCCACCGGCTGCGGGCGCCCAGCCGGGGGCGCCGGGGTCCGCGCCGCCAGAGAAGCGCACGCGCACCGTCGGGCGGGCGTGGGCGTCCACCACCTCGCCGAGCGTGCCCGCCGCGACGATGCACCCCTCGTCGAGCACGGCTATGTCCGCGCCCAGCTCCTCGAGCTCGCCCAGGTAGTGGGTGGTGTAGACCACAGCCGTGCCGGTCGCGGCCACCGCGCGCACGGCGTCGAGCACGCGGCGGCGCGCCTCCACGTCGGCGCCCACCGTGGGCTCGTCGAGAAACACCACGCGCGGCCGGTGCATGAGCGCGATGCCCGTGTGCAGGCGGCGCCGCTGGCCGCCGGAGAGCTCGCGCGCCCGCTGATGCGCCTGCAGCGTGAGACCGAGAAGCCCCATCACCTCCTGTGCCCGGGCGCGTGCCTCCCGGCGCGCAAGGCCCTCGACCGCGCCGAGGCACGCGAGGTTCTGCTCCACCGAGAGCTGCGGGTAGACGCCCACGTCCTGCGGGGCGTAGCCCACGAGGTCACCCACCCGCTGGCGCGCCGGGTCGCGCCCGCAGATGCTGACCGCGCCGCCGTCCGCGCGCTCGAGCCCACACATGATGCTGATGAGCGTCGACTTGCCGGCGCCGTTGCGGCCGAGCAGTCCCAGCACCTGACCCGGCGCCACGTCCAGGTCCACGCCGCGCAGCACCCGATGGCGCCCGAAGCTCTTCTCGACGCCACGCAGACTGACCGCGGGCGCAGTGCCCCTCTTTCCTTCCATGGCTCACCTTGCCTTTGTCTTTAAGTTTACAGTGTTAACTTAGCCGGCTGCCAAGGATGTTAACACCGTAAACTTAGAAGTCAAGGCAAGGGCGACTGTCCCCGTTTTCGGGGCCGCGCGGGCCCAGCGGAGAGCGGATGGGCGCAATCACCTCGCATGCTCGTGTGCCACGGGCGCAGCCGGCGCCGTGAGCGGCAGCACCATCACGGCCTCCGTCTCGTCCCCGCGCAGCTCGCGAAAGCCGAGCCGCTCGTAGAGCCGCCGCGCCGGGTTGGCGCGCTGAACGCTCAGCGAGAGCGCGGGCGCCCCGACCGACGTGCAGCGCACGACCAGCTCGCGCACGAGCGCGGTGCCGATGCCCCGGCCGCGCCACCCGGGCAGCACCGCAACGGCGAGCTCGGGCACCTCGTCGTCCACGAAGGCGTAGCCGCGCATCCGGCGCGCCCAGGCAACGCCGACGAGCTCGCCGCTCTTCTCGGCACAGACCGCGACGTCACCGGCACGGCTGCCGAAGCCCTCGACGTAGGCGCGCAGCCCGGGCTCGCCAACGATGTCGCGCGGAGGGCGCGGCTCGCCGGGCGCCGTGAAGACGGCCTCGTAGAGAAAGTCATCAAGCTGGTCGTATTCCGAAGGCAGCAGGTCCCTAATCTTTGACATGATGGTCCCCTCGTCCGATGGCGAACGTGTTGCGTGGCGCATCGGCTAGAGATCCGTCGTCACGCGTGCCTCCTCAACGTGGGCCCTGAGATGGCCTCATCGTAGCCAACGCATGAACGTGCACCGGCTCGAGCGGGTCACCCTCGTTGGTCCAGAAGTACACCCAGTATGAGCCGATTCTAAAAACCTGCGGCATGCTCGAACCCTCCGTCGGCGGCGAACTCAAGAATGAGGTTTGCGGTCGACTCAACGACTTCCCTCAGGTACGCAAGCTCCGAATCTGAGAAGCCCAGGTTGTCGGTCCACGTCCCGTCCGGCAGGTAGCAGGTGACATGGTGGAAGCAATCCCTGGCGTCAGGTCGCTCGATATACACCTTCACGCGACCGTCATCGCCCATGTCAGAGTGAACGATCTCCGTGCCGTCATTGAGCGTCATGAACGGGTACATCATGCGATCGCGCCTCGCTTCCGTTTTGTCTTGCACGTCAGTATACCCGCAGGCGATACCCCACAGCCCACCTCTGCCGCCATCGATCCATCTGAGGCGGAAACGCGGCGCCGTTGGGCAGCCGGGGCGCGACCGCCTGCCGTCAGCGGCCTGCCGCGCGGCCCCGGCTCGGACGCCGATCAATCGACGGCGGGGCGCACGGGGTGGCGAATGACCGTCTTGAGGTTCTCCGGCTTGGTCCGGCGCGGGTCGCCCAGGTAGATCTCGTGATGCAGGCGAACCGCGGGCACGGCGCCGGCCGCATCGAGCGCCTCGAGAAGCGCCCCTCCATCGAACGCCGCCGTGGCAACGTGACCCTCGGGCGACTCGCCTCCCGAGGCGATGTCCGGCACCAGGCCCTTCTCGGCAACGAACGCGGAGAGACGCGCGATGGTCGCGGGCTCCTCGTCATAGGGGCCCTTGTGCATGACCTGCGCGCACGGACCCTCGGCAAATCGAACAAGCCGCAGCTCACCAGCAGCAAGCGCCGGGCCGAGTTCAGGCTTCTTCTGGGCGACCATGTCACAGACCCGTTCGAACACCTCGGGCGTCACAAAGTCGGGCTGACGGATGAGCGAGACCCACGAGAGCGCGTCCTTCTCGGCAATGCGCGAGCCGTCGAAGGCCCCGGCGCCGGCCCACCACAGTCCCTCGAGCGGCGGCACCACGTAGTCGAAGTAGCCCTCGGGCTGCCACGGGCCCATCTTGAGCATCTTTGCCGTATACGAGAAGGCGTAGAGCAGGCCGAGCACCTCCTGATAGGTCCCTCCCTCCACGTTGGGGTCACCCGTCCCGGCCACCGCGACAAAAGTCATGGCCGGAACGTCAATGAGCGCTGGCGCGGTCTTGGGAACATAGAGGTCACGGTACTCGCGCTTGAAGTCGTACGCCATGGCGCCTCCTCGGCTCGGCTGCTTTGTGGCAGTGTATCAGAACAGGTGTTCTCAATCAAACATGTCGGTGCATGGTGGGCTGGCGGCCGGTCGGCGGTCAGTCGGCGCCCACTGGCCGCAAATTAGCATACATTTGGTTTTATGAAGACCGCAAAATACCTGATAGCTATTTCAGGTTTCTTTTGAAGTGTATGCTAAATTGACTGGCGAAAACAGCAAAGCTCTCAGCGCACCTCCGATGTGGCCACATATGGCATAATGTAGCTATATCGGAGGTGCACCATGAGCGAGACCGTCGGCGTGCGCGAAGCAAAGAACCGGTTCAGCGAGCTGACCGCAGAGGTCAACGCATCCGGCGTGCCCCTGACCGTGCTCAGGAACAACCAGCCCTGGGTCGTCATCTATCCCGCTGACGAGGCGGCGGCAAGCCGACGCGAGCGGCTTGAGCGCTTCCGGAGGCTCACGCAGGCCATCGAGGCCGATACGACCGCGGAGCCCATGTGGGACCCCTCCATCTCTGACCGGGACCTTCTCAGCGCAGAGCGGGTGAGCCGCTTTGACTAGGGTCGTCCTCGACACCAACATCGTGCTCGACTATCTGAGCGCCACGCGGCCGTCCCACCTCGACGCCGTCAACCTGCTGGAGTGCATCCTGTCGTCAGAGGACGTGATGGCGGTCATTCCCGCTGGAAGCATCAAGGATGCCTACTACATCCTCTGCCGTCATTATCGTGACGAGAAAATCGTGCGCTCCCGGCTTGACGAGTTCAGAAGGCTCGTCGAGATTGCCGAGCTCACAATTCCCGTACTTGACGCGGCGTTTTCCTCTGACGAGCCCGACCTCGAGGATGCCATCGTGCGCGCGACGGCCGAGCTGCTCGGGGCAAAGGCCATCGTCACACGCGACGCCTCCGCCTACGTGCGTTCGTCGGTGCCCAGCATGGATGCGCAGACGTTCTGCGCGCAGCAGGCATAGCTTCCCTCCTTTGATCGGTGCGTTCCCGCAGGCAGACCCAACAACCCGACAAGGGCTGCGTGCTTGACGTGCAACAGTCTCGCTGACCGGCCTCAGCGCTCGACCATTACGGATTGCCTTGGCACGTCGGTGCATCAAAACCCTTATCATCGCGCACGGACACGACCTCCGCACTCACGCGCGCTCAGGCCGCCAGGAAGTAGCTCTGCACCGCAAACGAGACCCAGCGCATGACGTAGGTGAGCGAGAAGAGCCTGGCGCACCAGCCGACACGAGGCAGCAGCGCTCGATCGCGCGCACGCGGTCGAAGCGGCGCGCGCCCCAGTTGGCACCGATCGAGGGCTGCAGCGAGTCGCACATGCCGTAGAGCAGCGGCTGGATGAAACCGTCGGCGTACATGAGCACGCCGTACACCGTGACGGCAAGCTCGCCGCCCACGCGCACCGTGAGCCGCCTCTCGTGGATGTCTCGTCTTGCTCGGATGCGCCCCGTGTGATGAGAATAGAGGTGAGCTCCAACTTTGAGCCGTTAAGCGCGAAAGAGTCGATGAAATCAGTGGTTCTGTGGACCTGGATTAAGTATCGCTGTAAGGGTGTCATTTTGTGACCTGCTGGTTTTCGACAGTGCGGAGCCCCGCTACTTTGGGGGACTCCCGAAAACCACTGATATCTCAGTCCAGTCACCCAGCCACACCGGTCTCGTGAGGGCGGCCCCGGCACTGACGATCGTCCTCCGATTCCCAGTTGGCGCAGGGCAAGGGAACGCCACGGTGTCCTCATGCCTTCTCGCCAGGATCCTTCAGGTTACCAAACCTCACAGCTAGTGCTTCGTTTTTGAGCAGGAGCCCGAGAAATCCCAGGTAAAGCCCTTAATCAACTCGTAGAGAGACAATAGGTGTGAAATTTGGACAGCCGAGGCAGACGAGAAAGCGTGGGACACGCCGCTACGCGTCCCAGTCCGCGTCCGGCGCCTGGCCGTCGTGGGCCGCCCACGCGCACGGCCCCAGATCAAAGCCGTCGAAGCGCGCCGTGAACGACGAGTCCTCCGGGCTCGCCGCGTACACGCCAAAGCGGATGCGCCCCGCACCCGCGGCCAGGTGACACACGCGCATCTGGCTGAAGCGCTCGCCGTCGCGCGAGCACTCCACGCGGAAGTCGTCCTCGCGGCGGCTCAGCCGGTACCACATCTCGCGCACGTCGGCGCCGACCTCCGTTGTGGCCCAGTCCGACCACCCGCCGTTGGTGACGACGCTCCCCAGGTGCGCGATCACACCGTCCTCGTACTCCACCGACGCCTTGAGCCAGTTCTCGCTGTCGAGGTAGACCACGATGCCGCACTGGTCAAAGCGGTGGCGCGCCTGCGAGAAGTCGCAGTGCACGGTGAACGAGAGGAACCGCTCGTCGGTCTCGGTCTGCAGCACCGGCGCGGTGTCATTGCGGAAGTGATAGTAGGTCCGCTGCCAGAGGTCGGTGTGCGGACGCGTGGTCACCTCGAGCGCGCCGTCGGCCGCGAGCGCGCAGCCGGCGGGCTCGCGGGTCCACGAGAAGGACGAGAGGTCGACGGACATGGCAGCCCCTTCCTGCCGAACGACGCTGCGTGCGATTCTACCGCGCAGAAGCCACCACACGCTGCGACGCCTACCGCTCGCCCCCAAAGGCCTTCATGAGCAGGGTCGCCACGCCGCAGAGCATGCCGCCCACCGGCCACGCCACCCAGAACCACATGGCAGACGTGCCCACGGGGTCGAAGCCGCTCGGGTCGCTCGACGAGAAGACCGGGACAAACAGCAGCGCCAGCCCCACGACCGTGGCCAGAATCATGATGACGCCGCACACCGCCGCGACGCGCCCGTTGGCGCGCTTGGTCTCGAGCAGCGCCGAGCGCCACTCCTCGTCGATCTGCGCGTTCATGATGTCCTCGATCTCGAGGTCCTCCGCGACGCTCTTGTTGTACTCGGCCACGTTGGTGCGCCCGAGCAGCATCCCGTAGCGCGTGATGAGCCACACGCCCGCCGCGATGAAGACCAGCAGCAGGCAGAGCCCCCACCGCTCGGTGGCGGGACTCTCCCCCAAGGCGAAGATGCAGACGGCGCCCGTGAAGATTGCCGCCACGCCCGCCACCAGGGCGCGCGAGAACGAGGAGCGCGCCCGCGCCCGGTCCTCCTCGGTGTAGAAGTCCTCCACGTAGGGGTGCGCGCGCTGGAACGCCGCGTACTCCATGCCCGCGGGGACGAGAAACGCCAGCCCCGCCACCACGCCCGCGAGGATGAGGACGATCATCAGCGTGTCGGGGTCGCCGCCGGGGACGACGGACACCCCCTCCAGAAGGAAGCCCATCGCGCACCCCACCAGGATCGCCGCGACGCCCGAGGGCACCCGGCGCGCCATGCGCCGCTGCATGTCGTCGAAGCCGCAGACGTCGGTGGGCGGGCCCGCGGGCACGGCCGCCGGCACGGCGGCGCCCGGCCGGGCCGCACGGCCGGTGAGGTCGCTGGTCACCAGATCGTCGAGGGTGCAGTCGAAGAGCTGGCACATCTTGATGAGCCGGCTCATGTCCGGGACGCTCTTCTCGGCCTCCCACTTGGTGACGCTCTGACGCGAGACGCCCAGCAGCATGGCAAGCTGCTCCTGCGTCATGTTGCGCTCGGCCCGGAGGTGCTGGAGGTTGTCGCGAAAGCTCATGGCGTGGCCTTTCGGTCGTCGTCGGGGCGGCGGGCGGCCGCCGTCTCTTGCTGCCGGCACCACCGAGCATAGGGGCGCGCACGACGCCACTCTACCAACCGCCGATATGCTTTTTCACCAAATCGGTGGCAACCGTTGGTATACCTCCGGTTGCCTTCCGCAGGTCAGAGCCCTGTCGCGCACCGGGGCGAGAAGCCCGCGGAGCTCCGCGTCCCCCACGCGCCCGCGGAGGCCGGGCCGCGCCGTCGCACGCGCGACGCGTATCATGGAAGGCCACGCACCCGTCGGACGGAGTCCCATGCCCCACGCGCACCACGCCATCACCCGCCGCGGCCTTCTCGCCGCCGCGCTGCTCTCCCTGCCGGCCCTCGCCGCCTGCGACGCGCCCGGCGAGACGGGCGACGCCGCGCAGCCCGCCGCGGACGCCGACGCGACGTTCCGCGACACCGACCTCGGCTGCGGCCTCGAGCCCACCGGCTCGCTCGCGCTCGCCCACGCCACGCAGTTCACCGTCGACACCTACGACGGCGGCCTCGCCCTCGCCTGCCTCGCGAGCGGCGACCGCCTGCTCGTGGTTCCGGAGGGCGCCGACGCCCCGGACGGCCTCGCCGACGACGTCGCCGTCATCCGCCAGCCGCTCGCCAACGTCTACCTGGTCTCCACCGGCATGATCTGCCTCGTGGACGCGATCGGCGCGCTCGACGCAATCGGCGTCTCGTCCGTGCGCGCCGAGGACTCCCCCGCCGACGACTTCTCCGCGCGGCTCGAGGACGGCCGCATCGCCTACGGCGGCCTCTACCGCGCGCCCGACTACGAGCTCATCACCTCCGCCGGCTGCCCGCTCGCCATCGAGAACACCAACATCGACCACGTTCCCGAGGTCCGCTCCAAGCTCGAGGAGCTGGGCGTGACCGTGCTCATGGAGCAGTCGAGCCGCGAGCCGGACATGCTCGGCCGCCTGGAGTGGATCAAGCTCATGGGCCTGCTCTTCGACCGCGCCGACGAGGCCTCCGCGGTCTTCGACGACGTCTCGTCCCGCGTGGAGGCGGCCTCCGACGAGCCCGCGAGCGGCCGCACCGTCGCGTTCTTCTACATCAACGAGGACGGCGCCGCGGTGACCCGCCGCGCCGGCGACTACTTCTCGCAGATGATCGAGGCCGCCGGCGGCACCTACGTGAGCTTCGACGCCGAGGGAGCCGCCGACTCCTCGCCCACCACGGTCACCGTGGAGATGGAGGCCTTCTACGCCGGCGCGCGCGACGCCGACGTCATCATCTACAACGGCACGATCGACGACGGCGTGGCCACGCTCGCCGACCTCGTGGCCAAGAACAGCCTGCTCGCCGACTTCAGCGCGGTCCAGAGCGGCGACGTCTGGGCCTGCGACTCCCTGCTCTACCAGCGCATGACCGACATGCCCGAGATCATCTCCGACATCAGGTGCGCCCTGGAGGGCACCGGCGAGCCCACCCGCTTCCTCTGGAGGCTGGCCTAGGTGGGCGCCCGGCGAGAAGGACCCGAGCCCGCGGGTCGCGCCGCGCGCGGCAGAGAAGCCGCCCCGGACCGCGCCCTGCCCGCGCGCGCCGCGGCCTTCGACCTCGCGGTCCTTCTCGCCCTGCTCGCGCTCTTCGTGGCAAGCCTCTGCCTGGGCAGCGTGGCCACCACCCCGGGGGAGGTGGCCCGCATCCTCGCCGCCGGGCCCACCGACGCCGCCACCGCCAGCCAGGTCGTCTGGCAGATCCGCCTGCCGCGCGCGCTCGAGGCGCTGGTCCTGGGCGGGGCGCTGTCGCTGTCGGGCCTGCTGCTGCAGACGTTCTTCGCCAACCCCATCGCCGACCCCTTCGTGCTGGGCGTCTCGTCGGGCGCCAAGCTGGTGGTGGCCGTGGTCATGATCGCGGTGCTCGGGACGGGCCGGGTCATGGGCTCGTGGGCGCAGGTCGCGGCGGCCCTGGCCGGCTCGCTCGCCACGATGGGCGTGGTGCTGCTCATCGCCCGGCGCGTCCGCGCGCGGGGCATGCTCATCGTGGCCGGCATCATGGTGGGCTACATCTGCTCGGCGGTCACCAACTTCCTCGTGGCCTTCGCCGACGACCAGAGCATCGTGAACCTCGACAACTGGTCACGCGGGAGCTTCTCGGGCGCCACCTGGGGCGACGTGGGCATCGTCGCCGCCGTCACGCTCGCCTGCGCCGCGGCGGTCTTCGCGCTGTCCAAGCCGCTCGGGGCCTACCAGCTCGGCGAGCCCTACGCGCAGAGCGTGGGCGTGAACGTGCGGCGCCTGCGCCTCCAGATCGTGCTCGTGTCGAGCCTGCTCTCGGCCTGCGTGGCCGCGTTCGCCGGCCCGGTGTCGTTCGTGGGCATCGCCGCGCCGCACCTGGCGCGCCGCGGCGTGGGAGCGTCGCGGCCGCTCTATGTGACGCCCGCGTGCTTCCTCACCGGCGCGGCCTTCTGCTGCGGCTGCGACCTGATAGCCCGCACGCTCTTCGCGCCGGTCGAGCTCTCCGTGAGCGCGGTCACCGCCGTCTTCGGGGCGCCCGTGGTCATCGCCCTGATGCTGCGGAGGCGGTCGCTGTGACGCGCCCCGACGACGAGAGGGACCCGCGCCCGCGGGACGGTGCGGCGGGCGGCGAGAAGGACGGCGCGCCCGCCCTCGAGCTGCGCGACCTCGCCGTGGGCCACGGCTCCGCGCCGCTCGTGCGCGACGTGAGCCTCGTGGTGCGGCCCGGCCAGGTGGTGGCCCTCATCGGGCCCAACGGCTCCGGCAAGACCACGATCCTGCGCACGGTGGCCGGCCAGCTGCGCGCCCTCGGCGGCGAGGTCGAGCTGCTCGGGCGCCCGCTCGGCGCGCTGGCCGACGGCGAGCGCGCCCGCGAGATGGCCGTCATGCTCACGGGCCGCCCGCAGACGGAGCTTCTCACCTGCCGCGACGTGGTGGAGGCGGGACGCCACCCGTTCACCAGGCGGCTCGGCGTGCTCGGCGCGGCCGACCGCGACGCCGTGCGCGCGGCGATGGCGGCCACGGGCGTCAACGCGCTCGCCGAGCGCGACTTCGCGCACGTGAGCGACGGCCAGCGGCAGCGCGTGCTGCTCGCCCGCGCCCTCTGCCAGGAGCCGCGCGTGCTCCTGCTCGACGAGCCCACGTCCTACCTGGACGTTCGCTCGCAGCTCGACGTGCTCGCCCTGCTGCGGCGCCTCGCGCGCGAGCGCGGCTGCGCCGTGGTGGCCTCCCTGCACGAGATCGACCTCGCGCAGAAGGCCGCCGACTGGGTGGTCTGCGTGCGCGACGGGCGCGTGCTCCGCCAGGGGGCGCCCGACGAGGTCCTCACCGCGGGGCTCGTGTCCGAGCTCTACGACCTGGGTCGCGGCGACGAGGGCCCCGCCCCCTACCGCTACGACCCCGCGTTCGGCAGCGTGGAGCTGCCGCGACCCGAGGGCGATCCCGAGGTCTTCGTGGTGGCCGGCGGCGGGACGGGCGCCGCGACCATGCGCGCGCTGGCGCGCGCCGGCGTCCCCTTCGCCGCCGGCGTGCTGCACGCCCACGACGCCGACGGCCTGCTCGCGCAGAGCCTGGCCGCGCGGGTGGTGCTCGCGCCCGACTTCGAGCCGGTCGGGGACGCCGGGCTCGCCGAGGCCCGCGCGTCGCTTCTCGGCTGCGGGGCGCTCGTCCGCTGCGTGCGCTCGTTCGGCACGGGCAACGCCCGCAACGCCGAGCTCGTGGACGCCGCGCGCGGGGCGGGCCTGCCCGTCTTCGACGACGCGACCGGCTATCTGGCGTGGCGCGCCGGCCGGAACGGGGCATAATCGGCCACAGCGAGGGGCCGCGGCGGGCGGTCCGCGTGTTGGGAGGCAGCCATGACCAGCGTCGCCATCGTGACGGGAGCCTCGTCGGGGCTCGGCGCGGAGCTCGTGCGCCAGCTCGGGGACGGCGCGCTCGGTCCGCTCGACGAGATCTGGGCCGTCTCCCGCCATCCCGCGCCCGCCGCCGGGATGGTCCGCCCGCTCGCGCTCGACCTCACGGACCCGTCGGCGCCCGACGCCCTCGGCGCCGCGCTCGACGCGCGCCCCGACGTCCGCGTGGCCCTTCTCGTCAACAACGCCGGCTTCGGCAGCTTCGGCGACTTCGCGGACATCCCCGCGCGCGACAACGCGGACATGGTGCGCCTGCTCGCGCTCGCGCCCGTGGAGCTCACGCAGCGCGTGCTTCCCCGCATGGGCCCCGGCTCGCACGTCCTCAACGTGGCCAGCGTGGCCGCCTTCGTGCCGCAGCCGCAGCTCGCCGTCTACTCGGCGGCCAAGCGCTTCGTGCTCGACCTCTCGCGCGCGCTCGCCGTGGAGCTGGCCCCGCGCGGCATCACGGTGACGGCGCTCTGCCCCAAGTTCATGCGCACGGCCTTCATGGACCACGTGCGCTCCGACGACGTGGCGCGCCGCATGGCCGCCCTCACCGGCTTCGAGCGGCCCGAGCGCGTGGCGAGAAGGGCGCTGCGCGCCGTGCGGGCGGGACGGGCACTCTGCGTGCCCTCGCCGTACATGCGCGCCTTCTACGTGCTCGCCAAGCTCGCGCCCTACCCCGCCTTCATCGGGCTCGAGCGCGCCCTCATGGGCCGCTTCGGCGACGGCGGCGCGTAGCAGGCGCGCCGCGACCTAGAATCAGATGTGACCAGACCCGAAGGGAGTCCCGATGAGCCCCACGACCGACCTCGCCAACGTCCGCGTGTTCACGCAGAGCGCCATTCGCATCGAGGGGCCGGGCGGCACCGTCGCCTACCTCGACCCCTTCCACCTGACCGATGCCGAGGCCGCGCACGACGCGGACTACCTGCTGATCACCCATGCCCACTACGACCACCTCTCGCCCGAGGACGCCGAGCGCGTGATGGGCGAGAGGACCGTGCTCGTGGCACCCGCCAGCATGGCCGACGACGTGGCGGGGCTCTCCGCGCGCGCCGCCGACACCCGCCTCATGCGCGCCGGCGAGCGACTCGAGCTGCCCGGGCTCGCCGTGGAGGCCGTGGCGGCGTACAACGTGGAGCCCGCGCGCCTGGGCTTCCACCCGCGTGAGAACGGCTGGCTCGGCTACGTGCTCGAGCTCGACGGCGACCCCGCGCGCTACTACTGCGCCGGCGACACCGATCAGAACCCCGACAACGGGGGCGTGCGCTGCGACGTGGCGCTCGTGCCGATCGGCGGCACGTACACGATGGACCCGCGCCAGGCCGCGGCGTTCGTGAGCGCCCTGCGCCCGTGCGTCGCCGTGCCGATCCACTACGGCAGCATCGTCGGCTCCCCCGCGAACGCCGACGCGTTCGCCGAGCTCGTGGACCCCGCGGTCGAGGTCGTCCGCAAGCTCGAGCGCTAACGGCGGCGAGCACGCGGGCTTCTCGGCACGCCCTCATGTCCCGCGACACGGCGAGGCCGCCCCCGGAGCGTCCCGGGGGCGGCCTCGACGGAATCGGTCTCGCGGAGGGACTAGATGCCGCCCCACAGGTACCAGCTGCCGCCGATCTTCACGGCGCACAGCTCGTCCATGTCCTGGTTCTGGGACTGGCCCAGGGCGCTGATCTGCATGCTCACCACGATGCGGTTGCCCTCGGTGGCGGCCAGGCCGTACTCTCCCAGGTCGTCGTTGACGTCCTCGAGCTCGTCGGCGTCGAGCGGGTCGCCAACCGACGTGGAGACGCTCATGTCGACCATGCCCATGTACGACGAGAGCTGGTCGAGGCCGCCGAGCTGGCTCTCGAGCATCTGGGTGAGGTCGTCGCGCGTCATCCCCTGTTGCTGGAGCTCCTGGTCGATGACCTCCTGCGGCATGAGGTCGATGAGGGCGTTCATGCCCTCGGTGACCGACGAGGACGAGAAGTCGCTGTCAATCATCTTGCCGAACGCCGAGTTAACGCCGTCGGCGATACCCTGCGCCGAGCCGTGCCCGCCGCTCACGCAGCTCACGATGCCAAAGATGATCGCCGCCACCGCGATGACCACGACGGCTCCGATGATGCCGAGCCTGACCTTGGGGTCGAGCCCCTTCTTGGGCTGCGGCGTCACGATGGGGCCCGGCTGGGACGCGGGCGCGCCGGGCACCGGGGCCGCGCCCCCGATCTGGGCGCCGCACTTTCCGCAGAACTTGCTGCCGTCGGGCAGCTGGGCACCACACTGAGGACAGAACATGATCGATTCCTCCCTGGTCGACGCTCGCGCGCCCGCAGGCGCGTCCACACACTGAGCATAGCAACGCCGCGTCGTCGAGGTCGCGTGAATCTGAAAGCGTGCTGCACGTGGCGCCCCGTATTCGGCGAGAAGCCCGGCGAGCGTCTTGCTAACCCATGCGCACCGGCCAAAGGGCTCCGCCACATGTGCTTCGTCGAGAAGCACGCTGACCAGAAAAGGCACATCTGTGTTTTCGTTGCCCACAAAAGGTGTGTTTGTGGGCAACGGCATGACGGATGGGGCCTCGGACATTTCCTTGGACGGGCCTACGCGGCCAGCCCCAGCCGTTTCCTGCGCCCCCTGATCGTGTCGTACACGTTCGCGCCGCCCTCCCTGAAGGCCTTGAGCCGGCCCTCCCGGTACCAGCGGACGTAGGCCCCGAGGGCCTCGACGAACGCCTCGGCGG
>NZ_CBIFYV010000002.1:0-56508 GCF_966187215.1 Thermophilibacter sp. | reverse complement strand
GCCGTCCGTCGGTGAGATGGTACCGCCGGGCGGCGTCGGGGTCACGGTCGCGCCGATGTGCTACCCACCAAAAGTTCCGAAGAGCCTATTATTTGTCCGGTCGTAGACGTACATTCGTTCCATCGAGAGGATTGAGGGGCGGAGGTACGTATGAGCACGGAGAAGAACATCGTTCTGTTTGAGTCTGCGGATGGCGAGGTCTCGCTGCCGGTGAGAGTTGACCCTGCCGGAGACGAGATCTGGCTCAACCGTAGCCAGTTGGCTGCGCTCTACGGCCGCGACGTCAAGACGATCGGCAAGCACATCGCAAATGCGCTGCGGGAGGAGCTTGCGGGAAGCGAGGACCGAACTGTCGCAAAATTTGCGACAGTTCGGCTCGAGGGCGATCGCGAGGTTGTCCGGCAGGTCGAGCACTACAACCTCGACATCATCATCTCCGTCGGCTATCGCGTAAAGTCGCGGCGCGGCGTTGAGTTTCGCCGCTGGGCCACGGACGTGCTGCGTCGCTACGTCGTGACCGGCCACGCGGAGAACGAGCACCGGCTCGAGCAGCTGGGCCAGGTCGCCAAGGCGATGGCGCGCATCCCGAACGACCTGGGAACACGCCAGGTCCTGGACATCGTGCAGAGCTACACTGCCGCGCTCGACCTGCTCGATGACTACGACCATATGTGCGTCACGGCGCCTGACGGTGCGCCGTCAACGTACGTCCTCGGCTACGAGGAGTGCCGCGGCGTGATTGACTCCATGCGCTTTGGCCAGGAGAGCTCGCTCTTCGGCGTGGAGAAGGACGAGTCGTTCAAGGGCGCCATCGGCAATGTGTTCCAGAGCTTCGGCGGGCGCGACCTCTACCCGACGCTCGAGGAGAAGGCTGCCAGCCTTCTGTACTTTGTCGTGAAGGACCATAGCTTCCTGGACGGCAACAAGCGCATCGCGGCCACTATCTTCCTCTACTTCCTCGACCGCAACGGAGCGCTCTTCACCCCGGCCGGCGACAAGGTCATCGACGACAGCACGCTCGTCGCGGTGACGCTGCTCATCGCCGAGTCAAATCCGGAGGAGAAGGACGTGATGGTAGCGCTGGTGAGACACTTTCTGCATCGTGTGTGACTGTTTGCCGGGAGAGCCTACACGTCCATGACCGTGCCGATGAAGACGGGCGTCTCGGTGCGCTGGTCCACGATGAGGAAGACGAACGGCCGGTCGAGAATAACCTCGCGCTCCTGCGGCGGGTCGGATAGCGCCGAGGCGCCGCTGAGCATCTCCACCTCCGTGGCGGCTGCGGCGCGCGTTCCCTCCTCGTCCACCTCCACGTGGGTCTTGTGCAGCACCTCCCCGACATAGAGCGGCCCGTCGTCGGAGGAACCCATGGGCGAGAAGTTCGCGAGCTCGGGGTCGAAGGCACCCGTCATCCCGAGCGCCCGGAGGTCGTTCGCCAGGCCGTTCTCGTAGGTGAGCTCTAACCGCGGCAGTCCGATGTGGACGATCGTGTTGTCAACGGGCAGGAGCAGCGAGCGTAGGCTCGCACCGTCCAGGTCGCTCACCAGGTCGGAGACGGACGTCCCCTCTCGGGGGAGCAGCCCCACGAAGGCGAGCTCGTCGTCCGCGTATGACTTGATGAATCCCGTGGCCAGGTCGCTCTCGAGATAGAGGCCCTCGGTGGCGTGCATCATGTGCGCGGTGCGCTCGGTGCCGTCCTCGCGGGTGAACGTTGCGTCCTCGGTCCGCCCGGGGTCGAAGGGCGCCGAGAAGACCTGGGCTCCCAGCCGTGCCCGGCACGTCTCGAGGTAGTCGTCGCCGACGCTCAGTCCGTCTGAGTCGCGCAGCCAGACGGAGTTGGCCAGCGCGATGGGGGAGTCCTTCTCGTCGGCGAGCGCCGCGTACCCCTGGAGAGAGTCGGTGAGGCCGTCGATGTCCCGTCCGGCGACCCGCTCGATCTGGGCGCGCGTCTGCCCCGCCGCGCCGTTGCCCGTCAGCGCGAGCGAGGGTGCGAGCGGGGCGGCTGGTCATGACGACTCCCCCCGACGGCGTTGGCACCATTGTAGACGCCGGGGCGCCGGCCGAAGGGAGCCTTCGCGCGCGAGTCTGTTAGCGGCTATGCGTCAAGCTCGGTTATGACAAAGAGCTGAGGGTCGATCGTCGCCTCGGGATTCTCGTAGTGGGCGAGGCAGACCTCGTCGAAGTCGTCGCGCGGCGCGATGCCGTAGCGCTTGGTCAGCGTGCTCCCGTCGGCGAAGGTTGCCGTCAGTGAGAACGTGACCCCTGCGAGAACGCCTGCGCTTCGCCGTTCGAGAAGGGCCTGATAGCGAGCGTAGTCCTCATCCGTGGAGTCGTCGGCGTGTGCCCGTGTCGACGCCGCCTCGATTTCATCGTCCGTGGGGAACGTCACCCAGATCTGTCGGCTGAAGTCCTCCTCGTCAGCGGCCAGATCGTCGAAGGCCACGGTGAAGCTGGTGAACGAGTCGCCGCCGGAGGGAAGCGCCTCGCCCTGACCGATTCTGTCGCGATGGTTGTAGAGCGCGTCCAGCCATACCCAGGGCTCGGTGACGGGGTCGTCGGGCTGACCGACCGCGCTCACGCGGTCGCCCTCGAGCGCGCACGTGACGCTCGCGATGTTCGACCCCGTGCAGGCGAGGTCAATCGATCGCGTGGTGTACCAGCTGCCATCGTCTCCGCCGCCCATCGAGGATGCCGTGCCGATGAAGCTGCTGAGCACCGTGTCGGAGCCCTGCGACGTGCCCTCGGCGTAGGCGCGCAGCGCGAACCAGTTGTCCGCCGCACCGCCGCCCCGCCTCTCGTCGGGCCGCGTCACGATTGACAGGGCGAGAAGTGCCGCCGCGGCGCCCAGGGCTCCCAGTCCCACGCCCACCGCAGCGCGTCTCGTGATGCCGCGCCGACGCGAGTCGCGGCCCTTCTCGGCAGTCGCTTCCGCGAGGACGCTCCTGCGCACGCCCTCTGGAAGGCGGACGTCTCGTGCGTGTGCCCTGAACTGGTCAAGCGTCTGCTTGTTCATGATGCGTCTCCCTCCGGTTCGAGAATCTGTCTCATCTGCTTGCGGGCCCGGTGCAGGCGCGTGCGCACCGTCGCGGGCGGGCTGCCCACGATGCGGGCGATCTGCGCGGTGTCGTACTCCTCGACGTAGTGAAGTAGCGCCACCACGCGGAGCTTTGCGGGCAGCCTGCGGAGCGCCTGCCACACCGGGTCCGCCCGCAGCTCCGCGAGCGCGGCGTCCTCGGTACCGGCGCTCGGCGAGGGGAGCCGCAGCTCCGCCTGCTCGTCGAGGGCGTCCACGCGACGGCGCCACAGCGCCCGGTGGAGCTCCCGGCAGCGGTTGACCGTCACGCGCAGCAGCCAGGCGCGCAGGTGCTCGTCGCTCGTGAAGACGGACGTGCTTGTGAGCAGCCGCAAGAACACGTCCTGCGCCACATCTTGGGCGTCGGCCTCGCAGCGCGTCTGCGCGAGCGCCACGAGATAGACCGCGCTGCCATGCGCGGCCATCGCCTGGCGCATGAATGCCTCGCCGCGCCCGCACGAGCGAGACTCGTGGGTCTCGGTTGCCATGAGCATCACCTCCTCACACAGTACATGCGCGAGAGGGGCAGAATGTTCCCTATGGAGGGGGTACCTCACGCACCGGCGACCAACAAAATGACCCGAGGGGGCGCGGTCCCCCTCGGGTCATTTTGTTGGTCGCGACTCGGCTTTTGCCGAACGCCTGCTAGACGATGGTCCAGCCGCCGTCCACCAGCAGCAGCTGGCCGGTCACGTAGCTGGAGGCGTCGGAGGCGAGGAAGAGCATGGCGCCGTTGAGCTCGCCGGGGTTGCCGCGACGGCCCATCGGGCAGTTCTCGCGGATGCCGCGGTCGTAGCTCTCGTCGGTGACGGCGTCGGCCATCTCGCTCTTGAAGTAGCCGGGGCCGAGCGTGTTGACCGTGATGCCGCTCTTGGCCCACTCGGCCGCGAGCGCCTTGGTCATCATGTAGACGGCGCCCTTGGCCGTGGAGTAGCCGGAGCGCGGCAGGCCGTTCATCGTCACCTGGCAGTGGAACGAGCCGATGTTGATGATCTTGCCGTAGCCCTGCTCCAGCATGACCTTGCCGACCTCGCGGGCCACGTAGAAGACGCCGTTGACGTTGGTGTTGATGACGCGCTGCCACTGCTCGTCGGTGGTCTCCACGGCGGGCGTGGCAAAGCCGGCGGCGGCGTTGTTGATGAGGATGTCGATGCGCCCGAACTCCTTGTGGATGCGCTCGATGCCGTCGCGCACCTGCTGGGTGTCGGTGACGTCGCACGGGACCACGAGGCAGCGCACGCCGTACTTCTCGACCTCCGCGCAGACATCCTGGAGCTTCTCGACGCGACGGGCCATGATGGCGACGTTGGCGCCCTGCTCGGCGAGGCACAGCGCGAACTGGCGTCCCAGACCGGACGAGGCGCCCGTGACCACCGCGTACTTCCCGCTGACATCGAAATAGTTCTTCATGCCGAATCCTTTCTTTTCCGAACTATCTATATTGAGTTACATTGGTATTCATTATATAACCACATAGCTATAAGAGAAAGAAGGTAGAAAAACATGAAGGAGAGGCTCTTTTCCGCGAAGGTGGACGGAAGGTTCTACTACGGCTGGGTCATGCTCGTGTGCGCCTTCATGCCGATGTTCATCTGCTATGTCGTCAAGGTCAACTGCGCACCGCTGTTCGTGGGCCCGCTGACCGAGGAGCTCGGCATCACGCGCACCGCCTACACGCAGACCAACACGCTGATGACCGTCACCATGATGGTGGCCTCGCTGTTCGTGGGGAAGTTCTACAAGAAGATCCCCGTGAAGTTTGCCCTCACGGCGTGCGTGGCGCTGACCAGCGCGTGCTACGTGCTCATGTCCTTTGCCAACTCGATCTGGGAGCTCTACGTCTACTCCGCCATCCAGGGCATCGGCTGGGCCGGAGCCACCACGCTGCCGACCACCATCATGGTGAGCAACTGGTTCGGACCCAAGGTCAAGGGCACGGCCATGTCCATCGCGATGCTCGGCAGCGGCGCGGGCGCGCTCGTGTGGATCGGCATCGTGACCTCGATCATCTCGGCGTCGGGCTGGCGCACCGGATTTCTCGCGATGGCGCTCATCAACGCGCTGGTCATCCCCATCGCGCTGATCTTCGTGGTGAGCATGCCCATCGACAGGGGCTTCAAGACGCGCATCGGTGACCCCACGGCCGAGGAGCTGGCAAGAAGCTCGGCGGCCGAGAGCTCGACGCCCGCCCAGAGCGCCGGCATCACCGGGCGCCAGGCGCTCACGACCGCGCGCTGGTGGTGCCAGTTCGCCGCCGGCATGGTGACGATGATCGGCGCCTCGGCCTTCTCGTACTACTGCGTCGACTACTTCACGCAGCTCACCGGCGACGGGACGCAGGCCGCCTCGATCTACGCGGGCGCCCTGGGCACGCTGGTGATCGGCAAGTTCCTGCTCGGCGTGCTGACCGACGTGCTGCACGTGAAGCGCACCTCGGTGATCGCGCCGCTGTTCTATGCGGGCGTCTTCGTGTGCCTCGCGCTGGCCTCGCAGAACATGACGTTCGCGACCGTGATGGTGCCGCTGTACATGATCGGCGGGGCGCTGCCGTCCGTCATCCCGTTCCTCATCACCTCGCTCAACTTTGGTGACAAGGAGTACGGCGTGATGAGCGGCTGGATGAACATCGCGGGCAACATCGGCCAGATCATCGGTCCCACCGCCGCGGCGCTCGTCTTTGACACGACGGGCAACTACGTCATGGCGTGGGTCATCTTTGCGGCGCTGATGGTCGTCGTGGCCGTGCTCTACTTCCTCTCCAACGTCGTGAGCAGGAAGAAGATCGAGGCCATGGGCTACACGCCCGCCTCGTAGCGCGCGCATCGGCGGCTCTTGAGGACGGCCCGCACCTCCCTGATGGGGTGGGTGCGGGCCGTCTGTCACAAGTTGGGCGGTTTTTCGGGGAGCTCTGAAGTACGGCTTCTGCAGTCTCATTTTCCTACCTGCGAAAATGAAAGTACACAACAGATCGATACTCATGGGGGCGCGCAAAAATCGCCCAACTTGTGACGAGAGCTACGCCTCCGCCCCGCTCGGCGGGCGGTTGACCACCACGATGCCCACGCTCACCAGCGCGAGCGCGGCCATCGCGACCAGCGGGCTCACCACGTCGGTCTCGCCGAGCAGCAGGGCGGACAGCAGCACGCCGAAGACCGGGTTCATGAAGCCGAAGACCGCCACGCGTGAGACGGGGTGCAGCGCCAGCGCGAGCGACCACAGCGAGTACGCGGCGGCGGAGATGAAGCCCAGGTAGGCGAGAAGCGCGAGCGCGGGCAGCGGGTTGGCGGCGTCGGCGGGCGCGACGTGGCCACCCAGGCCAAACCCCACAAGCATCATCACGATGCCGCCGAGGAAGAACTGCCAGCCGGACAGCAGCACCGGGTCGTGGCTCGCGGAGAAGCGCTTGGCGAGGTTGCTCGAGGTGGCGGCGGCCACGGTGGAAGCGAGCACCATACCCTCGCCGGCCAGCGTGAACGTGAGGCCGCCGGACCCGCCGGCCACGTTGACGAGCACCACGCCCGCAAACCCCACGACGCACCCGATGACCTTGCGCGCCGTGAGCCGCTCGAAGCGGAACACGAGCGCGGCGAGCAGCACGCAGATGAAGGAGTTGCTCGCCTCGAGGATGGAGCTCGTGACGCCCGCGCAGTTGGCGAGGCCCACGTAGAAGAGGACATACTGCAGCACGGTCTGGAACACCGAGAGAGCGCCGATGGCGGGCAGGTCGCGACGCTCGGGCAGGTAGGGGCGCCGCCGCGCCACGCTCATGCCCGCAACCACCATGAGCCCGGCCAGTGTGAAGCGCACTCCCGCAAACGCAAGAATCGACGGCACGTCGGCCGCGTCGATCGCGAACATCCCGTAGCCGATCTTCACGCACGGGAACGCCGACCCCCACAGGAAGCACGCCCCCAGGCACGCCAGCACCAGCCCCGGCGTCGTGGCGAGAAACCCCTTCGACTTCTGATCGCTCACGAGAAGAACCCCTCTGTTGAAGTTTCTGGACCTGTACGCGGCTGCGCCCGGGCTTCTCGGCCGGCGATTTCTGGCGAAGCCAGTGAGCCGGCGAGAAGCCCGGGCGCAGCAAACCCTGCGGTCAGGCTATGCCGTGAAGTACGCCACTCCGCCCTCGATGAGCGGCTGGTACGCGTTGCCCGGCACGTTCTTGTAGAGGCCGGCGCCGCTGCGCTCGGTGTGGCCCATCTTGCCCAGCACGCGGCCGTCCGGCGACGTGATGCCCTCGATCGCGAGCACCGAGCCGTTGGGGTTGACGTCGAGCGCCATGCTCGGCTCGCCGTCCTCGCCCACGTACTGCGTAGCCACCTGGCCGGCGGCCAGCATCTGGGCCAGCAGCTCGTCAGAGGCCACGAAGCGGCCCTCGCCGTGGCTGATCGCGATGTTGTGCACGTCGCCGACCTCGCACTTGGACAGCCACGGGCTGAGCGTGCTCGCCACGCGCGTGCGCACCAGGCGGCTCTGGTGGCGCCCGATGGTGTTGAACGTGAGCGTGGGGCACTCGTCGGTCATCGGGCGGATGTCGCCGTAGGGCACCAGGCCCAGCTTGACCAGGGCCTGGAAGCCGTTGCAGATGCCCAGCATGAGGCCGTCGCGCTTCTGCAGCAGCTCGCGCACTGCCTCGGTGACCTCGGGCGCGCGGAAGAACGCGGTGATGAACTTGGCCGAGCCGTCGGGCTCGTCGCCGCCCGAGAAGCCGCCCGGGATCATGACGATCTGGCTCTTGCGGATGCGCGCGGCCAGCTCGCGCGTGCTCTCGGCCACGGCGTCGGGCGTGAGGTTGTTGATCACGAAGACGTCGGCCTCGGCGCCGGCGCGCTCGAAGGCGTGCGCGGTGTCGTACTCGCAGTTGGTGCCCGGGAAGACGGGGATGATGACGCGCGGGCGCGCCACGTGGACGGTCGGGGCGGAGCGGGTGACGCCCTTTGCCGTCGCGTCGAACGAGACCGCCTGGACCTTCTCGCCGTCGGCGCGGTAGGGGAAGACGCCCTCGAGCGCACCCTCCCAGGCCTCCTGGAGCTCGGCGAGGTCGATCGTCTCGCCGTCGGCCACGAGCTCGTAGGCATCCGTGGTGGTGGCAAAGACGGAGACCGTGACGCTGTCCGGCGCCTCGGGCAGCTCGGCGTCGTCGGCCAGCTCAACGAGGAAGCTGCCGTAGGACGGGCAGAAGAGGGCGTCCGCGCCGAAGGCCGGCGCCACCTCGAGGCCCAGGCGGTTGCCCACGCACATCTTGAACGCGGCCTCCGCGACGCCGCCGTAGCCGAGCGTGGAGACGGCCAGCGCGTCGCCGCGCGCCACCAGGCCCTCCACGAGGTCGTAGACGGCGAGAAGCGACGCGGCGCTGGGCGTGAGGCCGTCGTCCTCGTAGTCGGGCACGAGCACGGCCACGCGGTGTCCCGCGCCCTTGAGCTCGGGCGAGGTCACGCGGTCCACGGCGCCGAGGCCGGTGGCAAACGAGACGAGCGTCGGCGGGACGTCGAGGTCCTCGAAGCTGCCGGACATGGAGTCCTTGCCGCCGATCGAGCCGATGCCCAGGTCCACCTGCGCCATGAGGGCGCCGAGAAGGGCCGCGGTGGGCTTGCCCCAGCGCTCGGGCACGTCGCGCAGGCGCTCGAAGTACTCCTGGAACGTGAGGTAGAGCCGCTCGTGCTCGAAGCCGGCGGCCACCATGCGGCTCACGGACTCGACGACGGACAGGTAGGCGCCCGTGTACTGGTTGGCGCTCATGAGGTAGGGGTTGAAGCCCCACGCCATGCCGGAGCACGTGGTGGTCTCGCCGTCCACGGGCAGCTTGGCGACCATGGCCTGCGCCGGCGTGAGCTGCGTGCGGCCGCCGAACGGCATGAGCACGGTGGCCGCGCCGATGGTGGAGTCGAAGCGCTCGGAGAGGCCCTTGTTGGAGGCCACGTTGAGGTCGGTCACGAGCGAGCGCATCTTCTCGGCGAGGGTGTCGCCGGCCCAGGTGCGCTCGTACTCCTCGGGCGCCTCCACGTGCACGTTGGTGGCCTTGGGTGCGCCGTTGGACGAGAGGAACGCGCGGCTCACGTCCACGATGGTGTCCCCGCGCCAGCGCATGCGCAGGCGCGGCTCTGCGGTGACGGTGGCCACCGGGGTGGCCTCGAGGTTCTCCTCGCGGGCGTAGCCGAGGAACTCGTCCACGTCGGCGGCGGCCAGCGCCACGGCCATCCGCTCCTGGCTCTCCGAGATGGCGAGCTCGGTGCCGTCGAGGCCCTCGTACTTCTTGGGCACGAGGTCGAGGTTGATGTCCAGGCCGTCGGCCAGCTCGCCGATGGCCACCGAGACGCCGCCCGCGCCGAAGTCGTTGCAGCGCTTGATGAGACGGCACGCGTCCTCGCGGCGGAACAGGCGCTGGAGCTTGCGCTCGATGGTGGGGTTGCCCTTCTGGACCTCGGCGCCGTCCTTCTCGAGGGACTCGACGTTGTGGGCCTTGGAGCTTCCGGTGGCGCCGCCGATGCCGTCGCGGCCGGTGCGCCCGCCCAGCAGCACGATGACGTCGCCGGGGGCGGGGCACTCGCGGCGCACGTGGCTGGCCGGGGTGGCGCCCACCACGGCGCCGATCTCCATGCGCTTGGCCACGTAGCCCGGGTGGTAGAGCTCGCTGACCTGGCCCGTGGCCAGGCCGATCTGGTTGCCGTAGCTGGAGTAGCCGGCCGCGGCGGTGGTCACGAGCTTGCGCTGTGGCAGCTTGCCCTCCATGGTCTCGGAGACGGGGACCGTGGGGTCGGCCGCGCCGGTGACGCGCATGGCCTGGTAGACGTAGCTGCGGCCGGAGAGCGGGTCGCGGATGGCGCCGCCGATGCAGGTGGCCGCGCCGCCGAAGGGCTCGATCTCGGTGGGGTGGTTGTGCGTCTCGTTCTTGAAGAGGAAGAGCCAGTCCTGGTCCTCGCCGTTGACGTCCACCTTGACCTTGACGGTGCAGGCGTTGATCTCCTCGGACTCGTCGAGGCCGGTGAGCTGACCGGTGTGCTTGAGGTACTTGGCGCCGATCGTGCCCATGTCCATCAGGCAGACGGGCTTCTCGTCGCGCCCGAGCTCGTGGCGCATCTCGAGGTAGCGCTCGAAGGCGGCGCGCACCACGGCGTCGTCGATCTCCACGTTCTCGAGCGCGGTGCCGAAGGTGGTGTGGCGGCAGTGGTCCGACCAGTAGGTGTCGATCATCCGGATCTCGGTGATCGTGGGGACGCGCCCCTCGTCGGCGAAGTAGCTCTGGCAGAAGCGGATGTCCGCGAGGTCCATGGCCAGGCCGCGCTCGTCGATGAAGGCCTGGAGCTGGGCGTCGTCGAGCTCCAGGAAGCCGTCGAGCACCTCGACGGCGTCGGGCTCGGGCGGGCGCTGGGTGAGCGTCTCGCGCGGCTCGAGGGAGGCCTCGCGCGCCTCCACGGGGTTGATCACGTAGTGCTTGACGGCCGCGACGTCATCGGCGGTGAGGGCGCCCTCGAGCACGTAGACCTTGGCCGAGCGCACCGTGGGCCGCTCGCCCTGGCTGATGAGCTGGATGCACTCGCTCGCGGAGTCGGCGCGCTGGTCAAACTGGCCGGGCAGGAACTCCGTGGCGAAGACCGCGGCGCCCTTGGCCACGGGCGGCATCTCGGGCGTGGCCACGTCGGTCTGCGGCTCCGAGAAGACCGTGGGCACGCAGCGCTCGAAGAGCCCGGCGTCGATGCCCTCCACGTCGTAGCGGTTGATGATGCGCAGGCCGGTGAGGGCGTCGAGCCCCAACAGCGACCTCAGCTCGTGTGCGAGGGAGCGTGCCTCCCCGTCGAAGCCGGCCCTCTTCTCTACGTAGATGCGCGAGACCATCCGCTGCTACCTCCCGGTCCTCATGCGATAGGTTCCACCATTCTACGGCAAAACCCTACCGTTCGCCGATGGGGCGGGACGGGGCGTCGGAGGGGCGCGAAAAGGGCGCGAGGGGCCGGCGGGCGACTAGGCGAGCAGGACGAGAAGGGCCACGAACGCCGCGGTCGCCGCGACCGCAACGGCCTCGTGTCTGCCGAGGCGCGGCTCGTGCAGGTGGGTGCGACCCGCGCCGCCCTCGTAGCAGCGGGCGTCGAGCGCGCGGGCGAGACCGTCGGCGTGGCGCAGGCCGCTCGCGAGCAGGGCCACCACCACGGGCACGAGCGAGCGCACCCGGCGCACGGGCCCGCCCTCGTCGAAGGCGCCGCCGCGCAGGGCCTGGGCGTCCACGATCGCGGAGGCCTCGTCGGCGAGCGTGGGCACGAAGCGCAGCATCAGCGAGAAGACCATCGCGATCTCGTGGCCGGGCAGCCCCACGCGCGAGAGCGGAGCGAGCAGGCGGTCGAGGGCGTCGGCGAGCTGCGTGGGCGTGGTGGTGAGCAGGATGAGCGAGCCGAGCACGAGCGCCAGCGCGAAGCGGGCGGTATAGGTGACGGCGGCGCGCACGCCGCCGGTGGTCACCGTGAGCGGGCCCAGGCTGGCGAGCGCGTCGCCGGTCTGCACGAAGACGAGGTTGAAGAGCGACAGCACGGCGAGAAACACCAGCAGCGGGCGCACCGACGCGATCGCGCGGCCCGCCGGCACGCGGGAGAGCCCCAGCGCGAGCGCCGTGAAGGTCGCGCCGGTCGCGAGCTGCGGCAGGTTGGACGCGCAGAACACCGCCACGAGGCTCACGAGCGCGCAGCAGAGCTTGACGCGCGCGTCGAGCGCGTGGACGGGGGAGTCCGCGGCGTAGTACTGGCCGATGTCGATGCGCAGCGCCATCAGGCGTCGCCCCCCGCGCGGCCGAGGAGCGGGGAGATCGCGGCCACGAGCTCGTCGGTGGTAATCGGCTCGCCGAGATCGCCCAGCCCCCGTGCCTCCAGCGCCCGCGCCACGCGCAGCGACCGCGGCGTGCCGAGCCCGGCCTCGGCGAGCCGGCGCTCGTTGGCGGGCGAGAAGACCGTGCGCGGCGCGCCCGCTGCCATGACGTGCGACTGGTTGAGCACGATCACGCGGTCGGAGCGCGCGGCGTCCTCCATGGAGTGCGTGACCTGCACGAGCGTCACGCCGCGCTCGCGCAGGCGGGCGAGCACCGCGCGCAGCATGGCGCGCCCGCGCGGGTCGAGGCCGGCCGTGGGCTCGTCGAGCACGAGCACCGCGGGCTCCATGGCGAGCACGCCGGCGAGCGCGCAGAGGCGCCGCTGCCCGCCCGAGAGCCTGAACGGCGAGGCGTCGTGCCGCCCCTCCAGGCCCACGAGCTCGAGCGCGGGGTCCACGCGCCGGCGCACCTCCTCGGCGGGGAGCTTCAGGTTGCGGGGGCCGAACGCCACGTCCTTCTCGACGGTCTCGGCAAAGAGCTGGCGCTCGGGGTGCTGCATGACGTAGCCCACGGCGCGGCGCACGGCTCGGCGGCCGCGGCGCGTTGAGGTGTCGGAGCCGGCCACGACCACGCGGCCGTCGTCGGGCGCCTCGAGGCCGCAGATCAGGCGCAGCAGGGTCGACTTGCCCGAGCCGGTCTGACCCACGATCGCGGTCGAGGTGCCGGGCGCCACCTCAAGCGAGACGTCATCGAGCGCGCGCGAGCGGGCGTCGTACGAGAAGGACGCGTGCTCCACGCTGATGACTGAGACAACGGGGACAGGTTCGTTTGTCTCATCAGTCTTGCAATGAGACAAACGAACCTGTCCCCGTTGTCTCGCGCGGGAGGCTATCTCGTCGACGAGAGCGGCCTCGTCGCAGGTCCAGGGCAGGCCGAGCCGCGACGAGAGGCGCGCCGCGAAGGGCACCTCGAGCCCCAGGTCCGCGAGCTTCTCGCCGTGCGAGAAGACCTCGGCCGGCGCGCCCTCGAGCACCACGCGGCCGTGGTCGAGCACGATCACGCGGTCGGCCTCGAGCGCCTCGTCCATGAAGTGGGTCACGTGCACGAGCGTGGCGCCCGCGGCGGCCAGGCGTCCCATCACGCGCAGGATGGCGGCGCGGCCGCGCACGTCGAGCAGCGACCCCGGCTCGTCGAGCACGAGCACGGCGGGCTCCATGGCCAGGGCGCCGGCGATGCACACGCGCTGCCTCTGGCCGCCCGACAGGCGCGCGGGGTCGGCGCGGGCGTAGTCCTGCATCGCAACGCGCCGCAGCTCGCGGGCCACGCGCTCCGCGATCTGCTCGCGCGGGAGACCGAGGTTCTCGGGGCCGAAGGCCACGTCGTCCTCCACAACGCTCGTGACGATCTGGTCGTCCGGGTTCTGGAACACCAGGCCGAGCGAGCGCCGCGCGCGACGGTACGCCTCCAGGTCCGGCGCGCCGTTCGCGCACACGCGCTCGCCCGCGAGCTCGACCGTGCCCTCGTCGGGGGCGAGAAGCCCGCAGATCACGGACGCGAGCGTGGACTTGCCAGACCCGTTGGCGCCGAGCACGCACACCCGCTCGCCGCGCGCCACCTCGAGCGACACGTCGTCGAGCGCGCGCGTGCCGTCCCCGTAGACGAGCGTCACGTGCGAGAGCCTGACGGGTGTGTCCGGGACCTGCGCGCCCACGTCCTTCTCGGCCATCCGTCCTAGGCGGAGAGGACCTGGGACAGCGGGCGCTGCACGAGGGCCGTGACCACGCAGTTGAGCACGACCTTGAGCGCGTTGAACGGCAGCAGGATCGGCACGATCATCGCGATGACGTCGGCGGTGGAGACGGCGGTGTAGAGCGGCGTCACCACGATGTTGCCAAGAACGCTGGCAACGATGGACACCACGGCGCCCACGACCATCCCGGCGACGAGGCCACGCGTCCCGCCCAGGCGCCGCGCGATCGCGGCGGCGGGGAGGACGAGCGTGAGCCCGGCGAGAACGGCCATGAAGTGGCCGTAGGGGTTGAAGCTGAAGAGCGTCTTGAGCACCCAGGGGAGTACGACCGTGACGGCGCCGGTCGCCGGGCCGAAGACGAGGGCGGCCACGAAGGCGACGATGCCCGACGGGTCGTACATGAGCCACGGCGCGGGCGGGAAGATGGGCACCTCGACGAAGGTGAGCACGAACGCCAGCGCGCAGAGCAGCGCGGTGGTGGCGATGCGGCGCGTGGACCAGGAACCGCCTGCGGTGGTGGAGTGGGTGTCGTGCGAGACGTGCGTGAAAGCAGCCATGAAGGCCTCCGTTTCTTCCATCCGGACTGTAACCGTTGGTCCCGGACTCTCACCGGGTCAGCCGCCTTTTCAGCGGGTCGCGGACTTCGGGGCGCGCACGCCGCCGTCACCGCCAGTGGGGAGTCTCACCCCGCCCTGAAACTGACGGCGCGAGTGTAGCACTTCTCGGCGCGGGGCGCGCGGAGGGGTCGCGCTATACTGTTCAGCACCTGTTCGCAGCGAGAAAGGAAGCCATGTCCGAGAGCGACAGCGGCCCCGAACCCCTAGCGTGGCGCCTCCGTTCCATCGTCGGCGAGAGGAACGTGCTGGTCGACGAGCCCATGAGCGAGCACACCACGTTCAGGGTGGGCGGTCCGGCGGACCTCTACGTCATCCCGGAGGACCCGGGCGAGGTCCGCGACGTCCTGGCCGCCTGTGACGAGGCCGGCGTCGAGCGCTTCGTGCTGGGGCGCGGGTCCGACCTGCTCGTGTCCGACGAGGGCTACCGCGGCGTGATCGTGGCGGTGGGCGACGGGCTCATGGGCGTCACGGTGGACGGCACCGAGATCTGCTGCCAGGCGGGCGTCGACCTGCGCGAGGCATCCGAGATGGCCTGCGAGCTGGGGCTGACCGGGCTCGAGTTCGCGTGCGGGATTCCGGGCTCGGTGGGCGGCGCGTGCTTCATGAACGCCGGCGCCTACGACGGTTGCGTGGCCGACGTGCTCGGGAGCGTGCGCGTGGCGTGCCCGGATGGCTCGCTCGAGACGATCGACGCCGCCGACCTGGACCTGGGGTATCGCCGCAGCCGCGTGGCCAGCGACGGGCTGGTGGTGCTGTCGGCGACCTTCTCGCTGCGCCGCGGGGACCCCGAGAAGATCCGCGCCTGGATGGACGAGCTCACGCGCCGGCGCGAGGAGAAGCAGCCGCTCGAGCTGCCGAGCGCCGGGTCCACGTTCAAGCGGCCCGAGGGCCACTTCGCCGGCAAGCTCATCATGGACGCCGGTCTCATGGGCTACCAGGTGGGCGGGGCCGCGGTCTCCAAGAAGCACGCCGGGTTCGTGGTGAACCTCGGCGGCGCCACGGCCTCCGACGTGCGAGCTGTGATCGCTCACGTGCAGGACGAGGTCGAGCGCCAGTTTGGCGTGCGGCTGGAGCCCGAGGTGCGGATGCTCGGCTGGTAGCGGGCGGGGGCGGCGTCGCCGGGCGCTCTTCTCGTTCCGCCGCGGTCCTTCTCGCCCTGAGCGCCCCTCTCGTTTCCCTTGCCCGAAACCTCACAGCTAGTCTTTCTTCGCGCTATAGTCGCGCATAAAGAGCCCGTTGAGAAGAAAGCGGGCTCAAGAAAAACAGACTAGCTGTGAGGTTTCATGTCGGCGTGGTGTCGGTTGTGCGCCTCACGCCCTTGGGGTGACCGTCATGTATGCCTTTGTGAGCCACGAGTCGGCATGCGAGGCTCTGCGCCAGCTTTCTCGTGCGGGCGCGATGCCCGACCGGTGGCCGTGGTCCCCTTGTCGGCTGCCCTCGGCGAATGCCTGCGTCTCGGGGCAGCGTGACTTTAGGGACAGTGGCGCCGAGAAGAGCCTGCGCGCTCTTGGGTGTGTCTCCACGCCGGTCGATCTCTTGGTGCCAGCGCAGGCGGCGCGCAGCAGCGGAAAGGCAGCGCGCTTCCATGTGTGGAGTGGCGTCCTGCCCGCAGGGTCCCTCCTGGCCGTCGGCCCTGATGTGTTGGTCAGTGGCCCTGAGCTGGCAGTCATTCAGCTCTGCTCCGTCCAGGGCAAGCTCGACGCCCTCCTGGACGCGCACGTGGACGCCGTGCGCGCCGAGACGGGGCTGCTCGCCGACCTCGGCTTGGATGACAGGCCGGTGGTCGACCATCCCCTGGAGTGGGAGCGCGTTCGGCGGCTTGTGTCCGCCACGGTTGTGGCGAGCGAGTTTGCGGGAACGTATCGACTCGGCTGGGGCGACGCGTCCGCAACGTACGGACTTCGCCCCCTCATGAGCGCGGAGAGCCTGGAACACGTCATCGCAGAGGTGGGGGAGTCGCCGGGCACCCGACGCGCCCGGCGCGTCCGCGAGCTGATGGTCGAGGGATCGGCCTCTCCCCTTGAGACCTCGCTCGCGCTCATGCTCACGCTTCCCGTGGAGTTCGGTGGTTTTGGCCTCGCAAAGCCCCTCCTCAACCGTCCCGTTGACGTGTCGGCGTATCGGGGGAGCCTGTCGGACCGGGACGAGGTGAGCCCGGACTTCCTCTGGGCCGAGCGCCGTGTTGCCCTGGAGTACGACAGCGCCGAGTTTCACGGTGGCCGTGACAGGTCGCGGTCCCGCACGGACGCCGTCCGCGCGAACATCCTTGCGACACTGGGCTACTGCGTGCTGCGTGCCACCCCCGACACCATCAGGAGCCTCCCGGACTTCACGTTACTGGCGCATCAGGTCGCCCACGTTCTGGGGGTCGAGCTCGCGCCAACCACACCCCTCCAGAGCCTGCGCCGGCGCAAGCTCTACATGCAGCTGATGCCAAGCGTGCGACGGGAGGCGTGACCGGGCGCTTGATGGGTGCCTGTCGGCCGCCCTTCTCGCTGCGGAACCTCACAGCTAGTCGTTCTTCTCGCCAACCGGAATCAGTGCGAACTGGTGGTTTCCTGAGCCCGGGCAGTTGAGCAGAGCCTAGCTGTGAGGTTTCGCCGGCGAGAAGGGCGTCGCGTCGCTAGTTCTTCAGCGAGTTGAGCGGGGCGGGGAAGCGGCCGCCGCGGTGCGCGAGGACGCTGCCGGCGTGCCGGTTGACCGGCATGACCGGCGCCGAGCCGAAGAGCCCGCCGAACTCGAGCATGTCGCCCTCTGCCTTGCCGATGGCCGGGATGAGGCGCACCGCCGTGGTCTTGGTGTTGATGACGCCGATGGCCATCTCGTCGGCGATGATGCCGGCGATGGCCTCCACCGAGGCGTCCCCGGGCACGGCGATCATGTCCAGGCCCACCGAGCACACGCAGGTCATGGCCTCGAGCTTCTCGATGGAGAGCGCGCCGTCCACGGCCGCGCGGATCATGCCCGCGTCCTCCGAGACCGGGATGAACGCGCCGGACAGGCCGCCCACGCTTGAGGACGCCATGACGCCGCCCTTCTTGACGGCGTCGTTGAGCAGCGCCAGCGCGCAGGTGGTGCCGGGCCCGCCGCACTCGCCCACGCCGATGATCTCCAGGATGCGCGCCACCGAGTCGCCCGCCGCCGGGGTGGGCGCCAGCGACAGGTCCACGATGCCCTTCTCCACGCCCAGGCGGCGGCTGGCCTCACGGCTCATGAGCTCGCCGGCGCGGGTGATCTTGAAGGCGGTCTGCTTGATCTTCTCGGCCACGTCCATGAGGCTCGCGGTCTCGGGCAGCTCCTCCAGCGCCGCGGCCATGACGCCGGGGCCCGAGACGCCCACGTTGATGACCGCGTCGGCCTCGCCGGAGCCGTGCACGGCGCCCGCCATGAACGGCGAGTCCTCCACCATGTTGGCAAACACCACGAACTTGGCCGCGCCGTAGCAGTCAACGTCCACGGTGCGCCGCGCGCACTCGAGGATGGTCTCGGCGGAGAGCAGCACAGCGTCCATGTTGATGCCGGCGCGCGTGGACGCGATGTTGAGCGAGGAGCACACACGGTCGGTGGTGGCCAGTGCCTCGGGGACGCTCGCGATGAGGCGACGGTCGGCGCTGCCCATGCCCTTCTGCACGAGCGCCGAGAAGCCGCCCATGAAGTCGATGCCCAGGGTCTCGGCCGCGCGGTCCATGGCGTGGGCGATGGGCGAGAGGTCCTCGTCCGGGCACCCGGCGGCGATCTGCGCGATCGGCGTCACCGAGACGCGCTTGTTGGCGATGGGGATGCCGTACTCGCTCTGGAGGTCGTCGGCGGTCTCCACGAGGTGCTCGGCCGTGCGCGTGATGCGGTCGTAGACCTTGTCGCACAGGCGACCCATGTCCTCGTCGGCGCAGCCCGCCAGCGAGATGCCCATGGTGATGGTGCGCAGGTCGAGGTTCTGCTCGGAGACCATCGAGAGGGTCTCGGCGACTTCCTGGGGGGTGATGTCCACGATGGGCCTTTCTCGTCGCGTGTTCCTGGCGCCCATTATACGGGCACGGGGCGTGCCGGGCGCGGCGAGAAGAGCGCGGGGCGAGAAGGACCGCGCGCGACGGCACGGGGACGCGTGTCGCCGCGGGGACGCGGCGTGCGGCGGCGCTGCGCTATGCTGTCACGGATGACCCGACCGAGGAGGACCGCCATGCCCAACAACGGCGCGCCCGTCGTCGCGTTCTTTGACGTTGACGGCACGCTCACCTGCCGCGACTACAACGACGGCCTGCACGTGGTGCCCACGCCGCGCGTCCAGGAGGCCGTGCGCGCCTTCGTGGGGGCGGGCAACGTGGCCGTGGTCTGCACCGGGCGCAGCATCCTCAACATCGAGGACCTTCTCGACCTGCCGTTCTCCGGCTTCGTGACGCTGGACGGCACGCACGTGGAGCTGGGCGGCGAGGTGGTCTACGACCGCACGATCGAGCGCGGCCTCTTCCGCGAGACCGTGGCCGAGATGCGCCGCGTGGGCGTGGAGGCGCTCTTCGAGGGGACCTACGGCAACGTGCTCGTGCGCGGGCGCGCGGGCGGGCTCTCGATGTTCGGCGACCAGCCCGAGCCCGAGGACTACGAGCGCGCCGGCGGCCGCATCGACTTCGGCAAGATCGACTTCAACGACGAGAGCCTCGACGCCTGCCTGGGTAGCGACCTGCTCATGGGCAGCTACACCTACCTCAACGTGGGGGAGGGCAGCCACGAGCTCGCGATCCCCGGAACGAGCAAGGGCGTGGGCGGCCGCGCGCTGCTCGACGCGCTGGGCTTCGAGCCGTCGCGCGTCTACGCCTTCGGCGACTCCGAGAACGACCTGGAGATCCTCGACCTGGCCGACGTCTCGGTGGTCATGGGCAACGCGCGCGACGTAGTGAAGGAGCGCGCCGACTACGTGACCGACGACGTCCACGACGACGGCGTGGTGACGGCCCTGGAGCACTTCGGGCTCATCTAGGGTGGCTGCCGGTATCCTCTAGCTGCGGCGCATTTGAGGTTCCACGGGATTCTCGGTTTATTCCTACCAATATGGGGGTATTAAAGAGAAGGACACGATTGCCCTCACCCCTACCAGAAACGAGAACCCATGCACCCTTGGAGCCTTCCCGCAGAGAAGACCCTGTCCGAGCATGCCGTCGACCCCGAGCGCGGCCTCGCGTCGCAGGAGGCCGCGCGCCGCCTGGCCGCCGACGGCCGCAACGAGTACCAGCGCGCCAAGCCCGAGAGCGTGGCCTCGATGGCGCTGCGCCAGTTCCGCGACGTGGCCAACCTCATCCTCGTGGTCGCCTTCGCGCTGTCGCTGGCGCTCGCGATCCGCGAGGGCCACGGCTACCTGGAGCCCGCGGTGATTCTGGTGGTCATCGTCGTGAACGTCGTGCTGGCGGTCACGCAGGAGCGCGGCGCCGAGCGCGCGCTCGAGGCCCTGAGCGACCTCAACAGCCCCACCTGCCTGGTGCTGCGCGACGGCGCGCGCGTGGAGACGGACACGGCCGAGGTCGTGCGCGGCGACATCCTGCTGCTCAAGGCCGGCGACCTCGTGGCGGCTGACGCGCGGCTCGTGGACGCCGTGGGCCTGTCCGTGGACGAGTCCTCGCTCACGGGCGAGTCCGAGCCCGCCGAGAAGGACGCGGCGGCCCGGGTGGAGGATGACGCCCCGCTCGGCGACCGCGCCAATATGGTCTTCTCGGGCTGCCTCGTCACGGCCGGCAACGCGCGCGCTGTGGTCTGCGCCACGGGCATGGGCACCGAGATGGGCCGCATCGCCGGCTACCTCAACGACGCCCAGCGCCTCCAGACGCCGCTGCAGCGCCGGCTGGGGCGCGTGAGCCGCTCGATCAGCGCGGTGGCGGCCGCCGCGGCGTGCGCGCTTCTCGTCACGGGCCTGCAGCAGGGCGAGGAGTTCTGGAGCATGGTGCTGGCCGCCGTCTCGCTGGCGGTGGCGGCCGTGCCCGAGACCCTGCAGCTCATCGTCACGCTCACGCTCACGCGCGGCATCCGCAACATGGTCGAGAAGAACGCGCTGATCAGGCGGCTGCCGGCGGTTGAGACGCTCGGCTCGGTCTCGGTGATCTGCTCGGACAAGACGGGCACGCTCACGCAGAACCGCATGAGCGTGCGGCGGCTGTGGTCGCCCGGCGCGGGCACGGTCCGCGTGGGCGACGACGGCCTGGCCGAGGGTCCGGCGCTCAACCTCCTGCGCCGCTTCGCGCTCGCGAGCAACGCGACCGTGGAGCGGGACGAGGACGGCGCGGAGCGCATCGTGGGCGACGCGTCCGAGAGCGCGATCGCGCGCCTGCTGCTCGCCTGCGGCGAGACGCGCGCGCAGCTCGAGGAGCGTCTGCCGCGCGTGGGCGAGGTGCCCTTCTCGTCCGAGCGCAAGATGATGACGAGCGTGCACCGCATGGCGGATGGCCGCTACCTGGTGCTCAGCAAGGGCGCGCTGGACCGGCTGCCGCTCGCCGAGGTGAGCGAGGCCGAGCACCGCGAGCGCGGCGAGGCGCACGACGCCTTCGCCCGCGACGCCCTGCGCGTGATGGCGCTCGGCAGCCGCGTGGTGGACGAGCTGCCCGCCTCGGGCGACCTCACCGAGCTGGAGCGCGACCTTGCCTTCGACGGCCTGGTGGGCCTCATCGACCCGCCGCGCGCCGAGGCGGCCGACGCCATCGCCCGCGCTCGCCGCGCCGGCATCCGCACGGTCATGATCACGGGCGACCACGCGGCCACGGCCGCGGCGATCGGCCGGCAGATCGGGCTGCTCCGCAGCGACGCGGGCGTGGTCACGGGCCGGCAGCTCGCGCAGATGTCCGACGAGGAGCTCGTTGAGAACGTGCGTGGCTACTCGGTCTACGCGCGCGTCTCGCCGGAGGACAAGATCCGCATCGTGGAGGCGTGGCAGGAGCTCGGCGAGGTCGTGGCGATGACGGGCGACGGCGTTAACGACGCGCCAGCCCTGCGCGCGGCCGACGTGGGCGTGGCGATGGGCCGCTCGGGCACCGAGGTCGCCAAGGCGGCGGCCGACATGGTGCTCACCGACGACAACTTCGCCACGATCGTGGCGGCCGTGCGCGAGGGGCGCAACGTCTTCTCCAACATCAAGCGCACCGTGTACTTCCTGCTGGCGTGCAACCTCTCGGAGATCGTGATCATGCTCGGAGCGCAGCTCGCGGGCTGGGGCACGCCGCTCACGCCGGTGATGCTGCTGCTCATCAACGTGCTCGGCGACGGCCTGCCCGGCCTCAACCTCGCGCGCGACCGCTCCGACGAGCGCATCATGGCGCGCGGGCCCATCGGGCGCACGGAGAGCTTCTTCACCGGTATCTCGCGGGCCATCGGCCAGCAGACGGTGGCGTTCGCAGCGGTGGGGCTTCTCGCCTTCTGGCTCGGCGCCTTCGCGTGGCTGCCGGGCGGCGAGGGCCCGTCGCTCGCCGCGGGCCAGACGATGTGCTTTCTGGTGGTGGCGTTCACGAGCGTGCTGCACGTCTTCACGGTGCGCACGCGCGGCTCGGTCTTCCGGCGCACGGTGCGCGACAACATGCCGCTGGTGTGGAGCTCGGCGGCCATCGTGGCAGCCTTCTCGGCGCTCGTGCTGGTCGAGCCCGTGGGCGCGCTCTTCGGCCTGGCGCCGATCGGTCCGGTGAGCTGGGCGATTACGCTGGCACTGTCGGTGGTGCCCACGCTGGTGGCCGAGGCGTTCAAGCTCTGGGACAACCACCGCGAGACGCTGCTCTACCGCCTGCGCCTCGTGCGCCACGTCAACCGCGGCGACGAGTAGCCGCGCCCCTCCCTTGTCCTGCCCATACGAACGCTCCGGCTCCCAGACCGTTCGTATAGCGAGGAGCTTCTTGAGAAGTCCCGTTCATACGAACGCTCTGGCCCCCCAAACCGTTCGTATGGACGGGACAAAGGCGAGAAGGGCGCGAGGGGCGCGAAGGGCATGGCCGCGCGCCCGGCGCTACCGCCCGGCCAGAAGCGGGGTGAGCTCACCCTGGGCGAGGATCGTCACGCGGTGCGTGGCGCGTGAGATGGCGGTGTAGAGCCTCCGGCGCGCGAGCGGCTCGTCGGGGTAGACCTCGGCCTGCGCGTCGGGCACGATCACGTGGTCGAACTCCAGGCCCTTGGCCACGCGCAGCGGCAGCAGCACCACGCCCGCGGCCGGCAGCGACATCCCGCCGCGGATCGGCGTCACGGCGTCGCCGAGCTGTCGCGCGAGCCAGTTGGCGCGCGCGTCGCTCTCGGCCACGACCGCCGTGAGGCCCTCGCCGGGCTCCGCCACGGCTGCGCGCAGCGCCGCGAGGTAGTCGTCCTTCTCGGCGAACGCGCGGATCACGGGCTCCGTGCCGCCCTCCTGCACCGAGTTCAGCTGGCGGCGCTCGTCGTCCTCGAGCAGACTGCAGAAGAGCTGGGTGATCTCCGGCGAGGAGCGGTAGCTCGTGAGCAGGCGGCACTCGTCCACGCTGCCGTGCGTCTCCCGGAAGACGTCGGCGATCTGGGAGAAGCTCGCGGTGCCCTCGAAGATGGCCTGGTGCTCGTCGCCCAGCAGCAGGAAGTGCGCGCGCGAGAAGTGTCGCGCGAGCACCATGAGCTGGGCCACGGTGTAGTCCTGGACCTCGTCGACCATCACGAAGCGCGCGGCGCGCTCGCCCGTGCCGGTGAAGATGAGCCGCAGGTAGAGCCACTCGACCGCTGAGAGCGCATCCTGGCCGAGCATGCGCATGCCCACGCGGTCGAGCCTGAGCCAGCTCAGCTGCTCGATCTGGTCGTGCGCCCCGGCGTAGCGCGCCTCCACGAGCTTGCGCGCGTAGGGCAGCGCCTCGTCCTCGTTGTCGGCGAGGATAGTCTCGCCGAAGAGGTCCATCTGCTGCTCAACGTCGAGCGCGAGCACGTCCTCGAGGACCTCCTCGCTGCGCGCCATCTGGCCCAGCCGGCGGTTGAGACGGCTGTGCAGCTCCTCCTTCACGAGCGCGGTGAAGCGCGGCCCGATGCCGAACTCAGCGTACTTCTCGGCAGCCGACTGGACCTGGCCCGCCTTGAGCAGCACCTCGCCGTCGAGGCGCACCTCGCGCAGGTCGTCGGGCTCGAGCGAGAGGTCCCGCGCGGCCTCGTCCAGGCGCCGCAGCGACTCGGGCGAGGTGGCGAGTCCCAGGTCGCGCCCGCCGGCGCCCTGGCCCTCGGCGAAGGCGCGCCAGGTGACGGTCTGCGGGTTGGCCTCGCCCATGGAAGGCAGCACGCGGTCGATGTAGCTCTCGAAGACGTCGTTGGGCGAGAAGAGCCAGACCTGGTCGGCCGTGAGCGTCTTGCGCTCCTGGTAGAGCAAAAAGGCGATGCGCTGCAGCAGCACGCTCGTCTTGCCGGAGCCGGCGATGCCGTTGACCAGCAGCACCGGCACGTCCTCGTGGCGCACGATTCTGTTCTGCTCGCGCTGGATGGTGGCGGTGATGGCCTGGAGCTTCTCGGTGTGGCGCCTCTTGAGCGCGCCGAGCAGCAGCGAGTCCTGGATGGCGATCGTGGTGTCGAAGTAGGAGTTGAGGCGGTCGCGCACGATGTCGAACTGGCGGCGCAGCAGCAGGTTCACGGTGCGGGTGCGGCCGTCCACCTGGTAGGAGGTCTGGCCCATCTCCTGGTTGTAGTAGGTCTCGGCCACGGGGCTGCGCCAGTCCACCACGAGCGGGCGGCTGCGCTCGTCGGTCATGCCGACCGAGCCGATGTAGACGTCGCGCGGCGGGCGGCCGGGGCGCATCTCGAGCGTGACCTTGGCGAAGTAGGGCTGCAGCAGCAGGATCATCGCACGGCGCAGCTTGTCGACGTTGAGGTCGTGGTGCTGGTTGTAGGCGTCGATGATGGAGTTGAGCGCCTCGATGGACGCGGCCGCCTCGGCGAGGTCGTCGTAGTTGGGGTCGTCCACGTCCAGGACGTCGACGTTGACCTCCTCGCTCATCTCGAGCAGGTCCTTGACCGACGTGGCGTGGGTCCGCTCGAGCTCGGCCGAGATGGCGTCGCGAATCTGGACCAGCTGGGCGTAGAGCTCCGTGAGGTGGGCCTGCTCCTGCCGGAAGATCGGGTCGTCGTGCTGGGAGGTCTGGTCGGCCATGGGCTCCTCCTGCCGTCCGGGCGAGAAATTCGAGTTATCCATGGTACGCCATCGCGGCAAGTGGATACAATAGCTATACGGTATAGCTGTGGAAGGAGAGGACATGGCTGAGCTGACGGCGCAGATGAACATCCGGATGGAACGCGGACTCAAGGAGCGGGGGGACGCGGCAATCGCCAGCCTGGGGCGCACCCCTTCCGAGCTGGTGCGCGCTCTCTGGGAGAAGGTCGCGCGTCGCGGCAAGGACCTCGAGGAGGTGGCCGATTTGCTGTGGGGGCGGCCGGACGCCGCGCCCTCCGCACATGACAGCGAGAAGGACCCGGTTCTGCGCGGTCCGCACATTGTCGAAGAGGGCATGCGCGAGCTGGGGATCAACATGTCCAAGGTCCACCTTCCCGAGCTCTCGTATGAGGAGCTCAAGGAGCTGGCATGGCAGGACCGCCTTGAGGAGAGGGGGCTTTTGTGAGCGCTGTGGTCTCTCTTCGCCTGCTTGTTGACACTAACGTTTGGATTGACTACTTCCTGGGGACCCGAGCGGGCTGCAAGCCTGCGTGCTCGTTCGTGAATGCTGCGCATGAAGCGGAAGCCCAGCTGCTGTATCCCGCGTCCTCGCTCAAGGACATCTTCTATCTGCTCACTCGCGAGCTCAAGCGCATTTCTTACTCTGAGCGAGAGGAGCTCTCCCCCGGTGACGCCGAGGCCATCAGGCGCATCGCGTGGGGCTGCGTGGACAACGTGCGCGAGCTGGCCGTCGCCGTGGGCATGGATGAGTCCGACCTCTGGCTCGCCTGCAAGTACCGTACGCTCACCGGGGACCTCGAGGACAACGTGGTGCTCGCGGCGGCCAAGCGCTCCGAGGCGGACTACCTGGTCACCAATGACCGTGCGCTCAGAGAGCGCTCGACGGTGGCGGCGCTCTCGCCGGCGGACATGGTGAAGGTGCTGAGGGCGCGCGCCTGAGGGGGCGTGCTATCGTGGTTTGGTAACCGTTTACTAAAATCTCGTCGCTAGGGGTTTGCCATGTCGGACGCCGCCCGTGAGCTCGAAACGCGAGAGGACCTCGTAGGCTGGCTGCGCGAGCTCCTTCCGGACCCGTACGCCTATCCCGCCACCTCCGGATCGACCTATGGCGAGGACATCCGTCGCTTCGAGTGGGTGGCGCGCCCGCTCTGGGCGATCTTCTCCCTCATTGCGAGCGGTGAGTATGACGAGAAGCTCGTGGAGCCCTACATCCGTCGCATCAAGGACGGGCTTGATCCAACGGGCCCGCTCGCCTTTCCGGAGCCCACGCTGCCCACGCGCCAGACGGTCGTCGAGATGGAGGTCTTTGGCTACGGGCTGCTCGTCTGCGGCGGCGACTTCCTTAACATGCTGAGCCCCGCCGAGCGGGACCGCCTCGTCGAGTGGCTCAACCTTGCCAACGGGGTCGACCTTCCCTGGGGCAGCTGGTTCTGCTCTCGGGCCCTGGTGAACGCGGGGCTCGCGGTCTGCGGCCTGCCCTATGACGCGGAGCGGCTCGCGTCCGACCTCCGCTCCATAGAGTCCATGTACGCGGGCGGGGGCTGGTACGAGAACGGGCGACCCTACCAGCGCGACCACTACATCGGGGTGACGTTTCACTTCGTGCTGCTGCTCCTGCGTCGCTTCGCGCCCGAGCTCTGCCCGCTTCCCGACGAGCCGGCGCGCTCCGCCTCCTTCGAGGACGACTACGTCGCATGGTTCGACCGCCAGGGGCGCTCGGTGCCCTTCGGGCGGAGCGTCTTCTATCGCTTCGGTCACGCATGCTTCTGGGCCGCCTGCGCGCTCACCGGCACGCACGCGCACGCGCTCGAGGAGGTCAAGCGGCTCCTGATGCAGAACCTCCGCTGGTGGCGCGGGCACCTCACGCCCGCGGCCGCCCCGCTCGAGCCCGGATACGGCTACCCCAACCTCGCGCTCGTCGAGAACTACTGCTCCCCGGCCTCGCCCAGTCGCGCCCTGCGCTCCTTCGTGGTGCTCGCGCTGCCCGCCACGGACGAGTTCTGGTCTTGCGGGGAGGTCGAGCCGTCCCGCGACGAGCTGCGGCCCGAGCCCGAGCCCGGCGTGCTCGCCGTGAGCGGGCCCCACCACTGCTACCTTCTCTCCTCCGTGCAGTTCGGCGGTCCCATGCTCACGGGAGGGATGTCGCGCTACGGAAAGCTCTGCTACTCGTCCGCCTTCGGCTGGAACGTCTCGCGCGACGTGCGCGGCCGCGCGAACTTCGCCGTTGACTCGTGCCTGGCCCTCTCGGTTGCCGGGCTCGATCAGTTTGCCTCGCGCGACCGCATCGACCTGGGCGAGGTGCGGCCGGGGTACGTGCACTCGCTGTGGCGCTACGGGTCGGCGGCTCAGGTCGAGACCTGGCTCGTGCCCCTCAACGAGGCCACGCACGCGCGCGTGCATCGCATCGAGGCGTCCGTCGCGCTGGACACCTGCGAAGGCTCCTTCCCGCTCTTCGGATGGAACCCCAAGAGGGACGTTCCCGAGGAGTGCCGCGACGGCGCCGTGCTCGTCTCCAGGATGTCGGAGGCGGGACGCCTCTGGCGGTCGGGCATCATGGACGCGCGGGCCTGCGACGACTCCCTCAGGCAGATGCTCGTCGGTGCGGGGCTCGCCGACGTGATGGCGGAGGCGAGATGGACCCCTCGCACGGCCGACGTGGTTCTTCAGGACCCCAACACCAACCTCTATAGCTACGAGCGCAGCGCCGTTCCCGTGCTCTCTGCGCGCATCGAGCCGGGGACCACGTGGTTTGCGTGCGTCGTCTGCGGTGAGCCGGGCTTGTCAGAGGGTCGTTAGTAAACGGTTTACTAATCCATTTAGATTCACGCCGTGCTTGCGGGACGCCTCGATATACGCAGATGTCTGTCACATCACGTCTGTGAACGGCCAAAAAAAGCCGTAAACGGTCGAAACTGGCAAAAATCAGCCGCTTGGCGTTCATTCGAAAAACCCAGGCGCAGATTCATTCTCGATGGCTATAATGGACGTGTTTAGTAAACCGGTTAGCAAAAAAGAAAGAGAAAGTTTACTTATCTAGAGAAGAGAGAGGCTCCTGATGGGCAAGCGAGTCGTTCTGGTCTCCCACAACCGGCTGGCCGAGGGCATGGCCGGCACGGTCAAAATGATCTTCGGCGCGAGCGTGCCCTTCTTCGGACTCGCGCCCGACGGAAGCGTTGCGGAGCTGGGGCGTCAGATTCGGGAGGACGTTCTCGCCCATTCCGGTGACCAGACCGTGATAGTCGCCGACATTCTGGGGGGCAGTGTGTGCAACCAGTGTCTGCAGGATCTGTACGGTTTGGACAACGTGAAGGTCGTGGCCGGAATGAGCCTGCCGCTGGTCATCGGGATTCTCTCGATTGACGGTGAGGCGACCGACGCCGATCTTGAGCGCGCCATCGAGGAGGCGCAGGCCACGACGAAGGTCGTCAGGCTCGAGGTGTCCGATTCCGATGACGGGGCGGACGACTTCTTCTAGGGAACTGCGTCTAGGGAACCACGCGGCGCGCGACGCCGCTCGGCATGAGGCCCATCGAGGGGAAAGGTAGCAGCACATGATAAGCATGGCACGCGTCGACGATCGACTCATCCACGGCCAGGTGGCCGTCAAGTGGTGCAAGGAGCTCGGCGTCAACCGCATCATCGTGGCGAGCGACTCGATCGCCAAGAACGCGGTGCAGGTGGCCGCCCTCAAGGGCGCTGCTCCCGCGGGCGTCAAGGCGGCGATTCTGCCCATCGAGAAGGCCCAGGGGATCATCAACGACCCCCGCTCCGAGAGCCTGAGGATCCTTGTGGTCTCCAACGACCCGTCAGACTTCCTGGCCCTCTTCAAGGGCATCAAGGAGCGCCCGGTGCTCAACGTCGCCAACTACGGCCGCATCAACGGCCCTCTTTCCGAAAAGCGGAAGGTCACCGACACGGTCTACCTCACCGAGAGGGATCAGGAGGTCGTGCGCGAGATTTCCGCCCTGGGCGTGGAGGTCGTCACGCAGCCGCTTCCCGATGACAGTCGCGAGGACCTCATCGCCCTCCTCGGCTAGTCATCACGTCAGCTCGCCCGTCGCGCGCAGCGGGCCTGCGATACGCACGTAACCCGATAGGTTAGCGAAAGGAGTTCCAATGGACGTAACCGCCGCGCTGATTGTCGGCCTGGTGCTGATGGGAGCGAAGTTCCTTGACTGGACCTGCTCCTCCCAGCTCTCTCGTCCGGTTTTCTGCGTCTCGATTCTGGGCCTGCTGCTGGGGCACCCCCAGGAGGGCCTGATTCTCGCCTCCCAGCTTGAGCTCGTCTTCATCGGCAACGTGAGCCTCGGTGGCGTGATGCCCTCCGACATCACCATGGGCTCGATTTTCGGCGGGGCCTTTGCGATGCTGCTCGGCCAGGACATCTCCGTTGCCGTGACGCTTGCCGTCCCCCTGGCCGCCCTCGGCACCCTGCTCTACTCCTGCATGAAGATCGTGGTCACGGCCATGGTGCCGCGCTTCGAGAAGCTGCTCGAGAACCACAACGTCAAGGGCTACAAGCGTCTCTGGGCCGCTCAGCTCGTCTGCTTCGAGCTCTGCTACTTCGCGCTCGGCTTCGCCTGCACCCTCGCTGGCCAGCCGGTCGTCCAGGCCTTCGTTGACGCGCTGCCCGACTGGCTCCAGTCCTCCCTCACCGTTGCCTCCACGATGCTGCCGGCCCTCGGCCTCGGTCTGCTCCTCAAGCAGCTCTACACGGCGTCCGAGTTCCCGTACTTCTTCATCGGGTTCGGCCTCGTGTCGTTCCTTGGCTACAACGCCGTGAGTGGTGCCAGCATCGTTGATGGTGCCATCCAGCTCACCACCTCCAACACGGCGCTGCTCACTCAGGTCGAGATCGCCGTGCTGGGCGGAGCCGTCGCCGCGCTCGTGATCATGAACGAGTTCCGCAAGATCAACGAGAAGAAGGCGCTGCAGAACGTGTCCGCGTCGAGCGACGAAAGCGAGGATTTCTTCAATGACTAACGCAGTCACCGCTCAGGGCACGCCCGAGCTTACCCCCGCCAAGAAGACCAAGATCATCTGGAGCCTCTTCTGGCGCACCATGTTCCTCATGTTCTGCACGAGCTACACCAAGCAGCAGGGCACCACGTTCGCCTACATGATGATCCCCTATCTCGAGGACATCTACGGCAAGGAGACGGACGAGTTCTACGAGGCCATGCAGCGCCACCAGAACTTCTTCAACACCACGCCGCAGTACGCCTCCTTCATCTTCGCTCTCGTTATCTCCATGGAGTACGAGCGCAAGGCCGCCCTCGATCGCGGCGAGGAGTTCGACGACAACTCGATCGAGGCCATCAAGGTCTCCCTCATGGGGCCCATGGCGGGCATCGGAGACGCCATCACGCTCTCCTGCCTGCGCATCATCGCCATCGGCGTGTCCGTCGGGTTTGCCGCCCAGGGCAGCTGGCTCGGCCCGATCCTGTTCGCGCTCGTCTACAACATCCCCGACCTCATCATTCACTATCTGTGCGGCAGCCTGGGCATGAAGCTCGGCACCGGCTTCGTGACCGAGGCGCTCGCCTCCGGCAAGATGCAGGCGCTCACCAAGGGCTTCACCGTCCTGGGAATGATGATGACCGGCGCCATGGTCGCCCAGTTCGTGAGTGTCAAGACCACGCTCGTCGTCGACATGGGCAACGGCAACGTCTTCAACCTCCAGAGCGTGCTCGACTCGATTCTCCCCGGGCTCTTCCCGCTGCTCCTCACGCTTGGGTGCTTCTGGTACCTCAGCAGGTCTAAGTCCAAGAACAGCGCCATCATCCTGCTCGGTGTCCTGATCGTGCTCGCCATCGTCCTGACGCTGCTCGGCGTCACGGGCTAGGCCCGGGACGAGCAGCCGAGCCCTTGCCAAAGCTGCCCGTGTCAATGGGTGAGAGTGGGGCGGGGTGACCGCTCGTGCGGTGCCCCGCCCCATTTTCGAGAACGTGTCAGTTGAAAGGGGGAGTCATGGGTGCCACGCAGGTGCTCGTCATCACCATCGTCACGGTGGTCGCGGTCATGGTCATCTCGGCCGTGGTCATGTTCCACCTGCGCAGCTCGCTCTACGTGAGGATGAGCGGCGCCATCGAGCGCGGTGACTTCGACGGGTTCTTCCGCATGGCCGAGGGGCGGTCGTCCCGCCTCCTCCTCTCCCCCTATGCGCGCGGGCTGCTCGTGTTCAAGGCTCGTACGGCCGAGGGCGATCGCGCGCGCATGGCCGAGCAGTTCAACTTGCTCATGAAGCTCAAGCTGAGCGACTATGCGCGCGCCAGCCTGCTGAGCGAGGGGTTCACCGCGTTTGCGTGCGTGCACGACAGAAAGCGCTGCGCCCGAATCATCAGGGGCATGGAGGAGGTGCACGTCAGCGAGGAGAGCATCAGGGCGTATCGGCAGTACTACGACATCGTACTGGACCACAAGACGACTGAGCTCGCACGCATCGAGGGGATGCTCCCCTCGCTGACGGGGCGTCGCCGCGGCTATGCGGAGTACCTGCTCGCTGCCATGCATGCCACGCGCAAGGACGGAAAGGACGTCGAGCTCAGGGAGCGCGCCGCCGCGCACCTGGGAGTGAGCGTCAACGACCTGGATCGAGGTGTGAAAGTTGGAACGGCTCTCTGAAAGGCCCTTCTCCCTGTCGGAGGAGGATGCCCGCTGGGTGGACGAGACCTGCGCAAAGCTGCTCGAGCGATTCGCTGCGGAGCGCGAGCGCGTCGGCGCTCGAATTCCCTATATCGCCGAGGACCACGTCTACCGCAAGGACATGTCGGCCACGCCGGAGGACCTCGTCTGGTGGACCAATGGATTCTGGCCTGGCATCCTGTGGCAGTGCTATCACGCGACGGGCGACGACGCCTTCCGCGAGGTCGCGCGGGCGGTGGAGGACAAGCTCGACGGTGCCTTCGAGCGCTACACGGGACTGCACCACGACGTCGGCTTCATGTGGCTCCTCTCCGCTGTCGCCGACTGGCGGCTGACGGGCAACGAGCGCAGCCAGGCTCGCGGGCTGCACGCGGCGCACCTGCTCGCCGGGCGCTACAATCCGCGCGGCCGCTTCATCCGCTCATGGAACCGCGACCGGGCCGGCTGGGTCATCGTTGACTCGATGATGAACATCCCTCTGCTCTACTGGGCGTCCGACACGCTTGGCGACCCGCGCTTCACCTACGTCGCCTGTGACCATGCCGACACCGTCATGGAGAAGACTGTTCGCGCCGACGGGTCCTGCAACCACATCATCGTGCTCGACCCCGCGAGCGGTGATCTTCTCGACACGCCGGCCGGGCAGGGATGCGCGCCCGGGTCCTCATGGAGTCGCGGGCAGAGCTGGGCCGTCTACGGGTTCGCCCTGAGCTATCGCCACACGGGGGACCGGCGCTACCTGGACTGCGCGCGTCGCGTGGGCCACTACTTCGTGAGCCAGGTTGCGCGGACGGGCAACGTCGCGCTCCTCGACTTCCGCCAGCCCGAGGAGCCCGAGTACTGGGACGCCCTCGCGGGCTGCATCGCCGCCTGCGGCATGCTCGAGATCGCGCGGGCGTGCGAGGGGGCGGAGCGCGCGAGCTGGGTCGAGTGGGCCGTCAGAATCCTGCGCGCCACGGACGAGCGCTTCTGCGACTGGGACGTCACGCACGACGGCGTCGTCCAGATGTGCTCCGGCGCCTATCACTCCGCGCATGACCGTCACGTGCACATGTGCTACGCCGACTACTACTTCCTCGAGGCCGTGCTGCGCCTCGAGGGCAAAGACGCGCTGCTATGGTAGCTGCCGAGAAGAACCTGGGGCGCGTGAGCCTGGTCTGCGTGGACCTCGACGGGACGCTCCTCTCTCCCGACAAGACCGTCTCCGCCGCCAACCGCGCCGCGCTCGAGCGGGCGCGGATGGCCGGGCTGCGAGTCGCGGTGGCGAGCGGCCGACATCCGCTCAGCATCTACGAGCTGACCGACGAGCTGGGCCTCGAGCGCACCGCGGTGAGCCTCTCGGGCGCCTACGTGACGCTGCGCGGGCTCGAGGTGTTCAGGCATCCCCTGGATTGCTCGGCCGCGCTCGAAGTCGTGGACGTGGCGGAGCGTCTGGGCTGCTACGTCTCCGTGGCCGGACCCGACTTCAATTTGACCTGCGGTCGCGTCACGCGCGTCGGTGCGCCCTCCAGGGCCGTGGAGGGCTATGACGCGTGCGAAAGCTACGCTGCGCTCCGGGCGCGGGTCGAGCGAGACGCGGGCCGGCTCCTCAAGGCGGCCCTCCATGCCGACGACGAGGCCTCCTATCGAAAGCTTCGGGCGCTCGTCGACCGAATCGGGGGCGTGAGCGTCTCCCGCTCCGACGCGCTCTGGCTCGACGTCGTCTCGATGGGCTGCTCCAAGGCGGAGGGAATCGCGTTTCTCGCGAGAGGGCTCGGCATTCCCCTCGACGAGGTCGCCGCCATCGGCGATGACGAGAACGACGTGGAGTCGATGGGCGCCGTGGGGGTCGGCATCGCCATGGGCAACGCCATCGAAGTGGTCAGGGACGCGGCGGACGTCATCGTCGCGGACAACGAGCATGACGGCGTCGCCGAGGCCATCGAAGCGATCATTTCGACCCGAGGAGGAGCGTGATGGGCGTCACGATAGAGAACCCCGTCCTGCGCGGCTTTCACCCGGACCCGTGCCTGTGCGCCGCGCACGGCCGCTACTACCTGGCGACCTCGACCTTCCAGTGGCTCCCCGCCGTGTCGCTGTATGTCTCCGACGATCTGGTGAGCTGGAGAAGCGTGGGAGGGGCGCTGCCCGGGCTCGACCTGCGCGGCGTGCCCGACTCCGCGGGCGTCTGGGCTCCCGACCTCACCTTTGACGAGTCGAGCGGCCTGTTCTGGCTCACCTACACCGTGTGCCGACAGATCGACGGCATCTTCAAGGACGTCTCGAACTACGTGGTCACGGCCGAGCGGATCGAGGGCCCGTGGTCAGATCCGGTCTTCGTGAACGCGTCGGGCTTCGATCCCGGCTTCTATCACGAGGACGGGCACCACTACGTGCTGAACCCCCAGTGGGACCCCCGACCGCTCCCGGGGCACCACCGCTTCAACGGGCTGCTGCTCCAGGAGTTCTCCCTCGAGCGTGGCCTGATGGGCGAGGCGCGCGTGGTCCTGGGCAACGAGGACGCCGTGAACTGGCTGCGCGAGGGTCCCCACATCATGCGCCGCGGGGAGTGGTACTACATCGCCTGCGCTGAAGGGGGGACCGGACGGCGGCACCGCATCCGCATGGCCCGCTCACGAGACCTCTGGGGCCCCTATGAGGTATGCCCCGAGCCGCTCGTGTGCGCATGGTGCTCCGAGACGCCGCTGCGAAAGGCGGGCCACGGGAACTTTGTGAGAACGCCGGACGGCGAGTGGTACGTGTGCCACCTGACCTCTCGCTACCTGCCCCGGCCCGACGGCCTGCCCCAGGTGTTCGATGTGAGCGAGCAGGGGGTCTCCCCGCTGGGTCGCGAGTGCGCCCTGCAGCGCGTGGTGTGGGAGGATGGGTGGCCCCGTCTTGCCTCGGGCTCCATCGTGCCGCAGGTCGAGGTGGCCGCTCCGGCACGTGCCCATGCGCCCGAGCGGCTTGCTCCCGGTCAGCCGGGATATCGCTACGAGACGTCCTTCTCGTCAGAGGGCGGGCTGGGACGTCTGTGGCTCGAGGAGTGGCTCGTCCCGCGCCACATAGACCTCGCTCGGATTGCCACGACCCCCGATGGATTGGCGCTCATGGGCGGGGACTCGCCGAGTTCGCTCTTTGATCAATCGCTCGTCGCCCGGCGGGTCACGAGCTTCTCCTGGCGCGCCGAGACCGCGCTCGGCTTTGCCCCGCGCCACTACAACCAGCTTGCCGGCCTCGTGTGCGCCTATGACGCGCGGGCGTTCGCCTGTCTCTGCGTGGGTTGGGACGAGGGGTCCGGTTGCCGCGTCATCGACGTGCTCGTGGCGCGCGACGGGGACTTCTCGCTGCCCCTCGGACCAAGCGCTCGCCTGCGGGTGCCCGACGGCGCGCGCACGGTGACGCTCGCGATGGAGTGTCGGCGCGGCGCCCTTCTGCCCCTTGTCTCCCTGGATGGTCGCGCGCCGGTGCCGGTGCGGCGCGACGACGGCGAGCCCCTTGTGCTCGACGCGTCGGTGATGTCCGACGAGCGCGTCCCCGGGTGGGCCTACACCGGGACCGTGGTGGGCCTCTTCTGCGTGGACATGTTCGACAAGACGGCTCGTGCCACCTTCTCCAGCTTCTCCTACGAGGACCTCGAGGGTGTTGACGATGAGTGACCTGAGTCTCGCGGTCGTCTCGGCGGACGGTCGCGTCCGCTGGTCCGGGCACGGAACGTCGGAGGTCACGCTCTCGTGGCGCGGCACGTACCAGCCCGGGGACCGTCTGGTCGTCACGTGTGACAGGGAGCGGGCGCATATGGTGATGCGCCTCGACGCCTGCCTCGCCGAGAGCCACGTGATGCTCGTGGGCGGCAGGTTCGAGTTCCCGATTCCACGAGCGGACGAGCGCTGCCCCTATGGGAAGGGCTGGGCCTTTGCCGACGAGCGCCATTGGGCCTACGTGCGCCTGGAGGACCCCCGTGAGGCCGACGCGTGGCGCAACCTCGCGCTCAACGCTCACGACCTCAACCTCCCCGCGACTGCCGCCCCGAGGCTCTATCCGCATGCCAGCACCAACGTGACGTGCCCCAACCCCCAGTTCTTCGCGAGAAACGCCATCGACGGCATCTTTGAGACCAGCTCGCACGGCTCCTGGCCCCATGAGTCCTGGGGCGTCAACGGGTGCTCGGACGCATGGCTGCGCGTGGACTTCGGGGAGCCCGTCGTGGCAGACGAGCTCGCACTCTATCTGCGAGCCGACTTTCCTCACGATACCTGGTGGCGCTCCGCGCGCCTGGAGCTCTCGGACGGGAGCGCGCTCGAGCTGACCCTCGAGGGGACCGGCGCGCGCCAGGGCTTCTCGCTGGGGGGCCGCACGATCGAGTGGCTTCGGCTCCGCGATCTCGTCCGTGCGCAGGAGGACGGGTTCCCAGCCCTGTCTCAGCTGGAGGTTTGGGGGCGTCGTGCGCAACGGTAAGCTATGGCTGGACGTCGAGGGACGCCCCATCCAGGCGCATGGTGGATGGGTGTTGCCGCACGGGGGCTCGTTCTTCTGGTACGGCGAGGACAAGAGCGGGGTCACGCGAGGTCGGCGCCAGGATGCGATCGGCATCAGGTGCTATCGCTCGACCGACCTCTCCCACTGGCGAGACTGCGGTCTCGTGCTCCGCGCGGACGCGTCCTCCGAGTTCGAGGTCATGCGACCGACGGGCGTGATGGAGCGCCCCCGCGTCCTTCTCTGCCCCCAGACCGGTCGATTCGTGATGTGGTTCCACGCGGATGACGCGGCGTATCGAACCGCTGCGGCGGGTGTTGCCGTGGCGGATGCCCCAGAGGGACCCTTCGAGCTGGTGCGGGTCGTCCGCCCAGATGGACAGGACAGTCGGGACCTGACGCTGTTCCAGGACGCCGACGGCGCCGGGTACCTGGTGAGCAGCTCAGAGTCAAACCGCAGCCTGCACATCATGAGGCTCGCGGACGACTATGCCAGCGTCGACGGCTCGTGGACGCGCGCCTTTGCCGACCAGGAGCGCGAGGCCCCCTGCCTCCTTGCGGCGAACGGGCAGTATTACCTGCTCACCTCCGGTTGCACAGGATGGAGGCCCAACCCCGCCCTGTTCGGCACGAGCCCTCAGGTGATGGGCGGGTGGAAGCTCGTGGACAACCCCTGTCGGGGCGAGCGCGACCACGCGACCTTCGAGGGTCAGGCCACCTGTCTCTTCTGGGCAGGGGGCTCACCGTTCGTGCTCATCGATCACTGGTGCCCGACGGATTTGGGCGCGAGTGGGTACAGCATCCTGCCGGTCACGTTTGATGACGAGAAGCACGATCCGATGACGATTGTCTGGCAGGACCAGTTTTCTGGCCTCAAAGCGTAGAAAGGACCATGCACATGTCACGCACCACCATCACCGTGCCCTCCGAGCTCGGTCACACCGACCGGCTCGTGACCGCCGAGCTGCAGGCCGTGCTCGACGCCGCCCGCGATGCGGGCGGCGCCCGTGCGACGTTTGAAGCGGGAACCTATCGGACGGGGTCGCTGCGCCTGTACGGGAGCACCGAGCTGTATCTCAAGTCCGGGGCTCGCATCCAGGGGTCGGATGATATCGCTGACTATACGGACTGGGACATCCCCACCACGCTCGCCTATGCCACGAACCCCGACATCGTGCGCATCCAGGGCCTGTGCCCCCACTACACGCGCGCGCTGATCACCGCTGCTGACGTCGACAACGTTGCGATCACGGGAGAGCCGGGCGCTGCGATCGACGGCGTTGACTGCACCGACCCGCATGGCGAGGAGGGCTTCCGCGGCGCCATGGGCATCCGCGTCTGTCGGTGCCGCAACGTGACGCTCTCCGGTTATACCTTCGAGCGCTCCGCCAACTGGAGCCACCAGATCGACTCCTGCGACAACGTCCTCGCCGAGGGCGTGACGGTGCTCGGCGGTCACGACGGGTTCAACATTCACCACTGCAACAACGTGTCCATCCGACGGTGCACGCTTAAGTGCGGGGATGACTGCGTGGCCGGCTTCGACGCGCGCAACGTGGTCGTGGAGGACACCCTTCTCAACACCGCCTGCAACGCGCTGCGCCTGGGTTGCGCCAACCTGCTCGTCGAGGGCTGCCGGTTCGTGGGTCCCGGTGAGTACCCCCACATCCTCGAGGGAACCCACCACATGCACGCGGCCATCAAGTACTACGCCGTTAAGGGCGACGTCATCCGCGAGGACGCCTGCAACTGGCGCATCAGGGACTGCTCCTTCGAGAACCCCGGTCGCCTCATCAACTATGACTATGGATCCGAGAGAGGCTACCAGACCGAGCGCCCGCTCGTCGACCTGCATCTCACGGGCTGCCGGGTGTCGGGCGTGAGCATGAGCTCGTTCTTCCGCGGTCGCGAGGACGTGCCGGGGCTGTTGGAGCTTGACGACTGCTCCCTCGAGTACGCGCCCGACGCCGAGAGCGCGGGGCGTCCCTTCGTCCAGCTCGGCGAGGGCGCACGTCTGATTGAGAGGAACGTGACGTATAGCTGTGCGACGGGTGAGCCCCTCTCGGGCCCACGCGAGGTGCGGAAGAGCGAGGTCACGGCTGAGGTGCTCAAGCGGGTCCAGCCCTAGGGCTGTGACATGACGGGCGTCCGTATCATCATCGCAAGCGACGCGGCAAACGAGGCAGATGACCCCTTCGCCATCGCGCACGCTCTGCTTACGCGCTCCTTCGACGTGCGCGGAATCGTGGCACAGCACTTCGGAGAGCCCGGGTCGGTAGAGGCGTCGTTCGTCGAGGTGCGACGCGTGGCTATGCTCTGCGGGAGGGGAGAGGTGCCCGTCGTCCGCGGCGCACGGTGTCCGCTCGATGGGCTCGGCGATGACGTCGGAGAGGGCGTCGGCCTCATTGTGCGCGAGGCTCTGCGCGAGGACGACTGGCCGCTCTTCCTTCTCTGCATGGGGCCTCTTACCGACCTCGCGCTCGCGTTGCGCGCGTGTCCCCGCATCGGCGGAAGAATGACCGTCGTTTGGGTGGGAGGGGGCCGATATCCGGGTGGCGGCCACGAGGCCAACCTCGCGCGCGACCTTGTCGCGGCGCGCGAGGTGCTCGCCTCTGACGTTCCGCTCTGGCAGGTTCCCTCCGGAGCGTACAAGGCAGTCGTCGCCTCTGTGGCGGAGCTTCGCGTTCGAGTGAGGCCCTGCGGCGGGCTCGGGAGGCACCTCGTTGACAGGCTCGTCGCCTTTCGTGACGAGAACCTCGGCAAGCGCGCCTGGGTCATGCCCGAGAGCTGGGTGCTCGGAGACCAGGCTGCCATCGGGGTCCTTCTCGCCGAGCAGAAGGGACTGTACGAGGAGCGACCCGCCCCGAGCGTGGCCGATGACTGTCGCTACGCGGAGCCCCCTGACCTCGGCAGGACGATTCGCGTCTATCGCGGGGTCGACGCGCGCCTCGTGCTCGAGGACCTGTTTGCCAAGCTGGCACTCTTTTCGATGGGAGAGGATCATGGGTGACCTTGTGTCCCGTGACGACTTCGAGCGCGAGCTCATGGGATATCTCGACGCGCTGCGAGCGCACTACTCGGAGGGCCGTGCCCAGGTTCGCCTTGCGGGCGGGGGCGCGCAATACGAGGACGAGGTCATCCCCATGGAGGCGTGGGCACGCGTCCTGTGGGGGCTGGCGCCGCTCTGGGCGGGCGGGGGAAGGAGCGGAGACGGCTTCTTCGAAGCCGCGTATCCGCGCGGCCTGGCTGCGGGGACCGACCCCTCCTCGTCGGAGTATTGGGGAGGGTGCCGTCCCCATGACCAGCGCTTCGTTGAGATGGCAGCCATCGCCTATGCGCTGCTGCTGGCTCCCGATGCGCTGTGGGGCGCGATCACGGGTGACGAGCGGCGTCGCGTCGTGGCCTGGTTGCTGCAGTGCAACGATTACGACTTTCCCGCGGGCAGCTGGCTGTGGTTCCGCGTGCTCGTCAACCTCGCCCTGAATCGGTTGGGGGCCGGAGGGGATACGGGCCGTCTGACGCGTGACCTGTCCGAGCTGGACGGGTTCTACCGGGGAGAAGGCTGGTATCGAGACGGGCCGGGCGGGGTGGAGGACTACTACAACGCCATGACGTTCCACTTCTTCGGGCTGCTCTACGCCTGGCTCTGCGGGGACGAGGATCCCGATCGCGCCTCCCTCTTCCGTGAGCGCGCGCGGGCATTCGCCGGGGACTACGTGAGGCTCTTCTCGGCGCGAGGCGAGGGGGTGGCGTACGGCCGATCCATGACGTATCGGTTCGCGCAGGCGGGGTTCTGGTCCATGGCGGCGGCAACGGGCGCGGACCTGGGTCCCGGCTTCACTGCCGGGATGCTCAAGGGGCTCGTGGCGCGTAACTTGCGCGCGTGGGATCGGGGGCGCGTCTGCGACAACGGAGGTGTGCTCACGATCGGCTATCACTATCCCAACCTGCACATGGCAGAGGGATACAACGCAGCGGGGTCGCCGATGTGGTGCCTCATGGCGTTCGCGTGCCTGATGCTGCCGGCGGTCGACCCGTTCTGGCATGCGGACCCGGAGCCGCTGCCTGAGCTGCCGGCTCTCTCGACCGCGCTGGGAGGGACGGCGCTTCTGGCGCGCGATGCCGCGGGCGAGGTCACGCTCTATCCGAGCGGGCGGGTGCCGGGCCATCCCTTCGCGCAGTCGGACGCAAAGTATTCCAAGTTCGCCTACTCGTCGCGGTTCGGGTTCAGCGTCGCGCGCTCTCAGCGGTCGCTTGCCGAGGCCGCGCCGGACAGCATGCTCGCCTTTGTCGCGTTCGGTCGCGTCTTCGTGCGCGACGGGGTGGAGGATGCCCGGGTTGAGGGGGACGAGGTCGTCTCATGCTGGAGCCCGTTTCCCGGCGTCGAGGTCGAGAGCCGCGTGGAGCCCGTCCCAGGCGGTCACGTGCGCCGGCACGTGGTGAGGAGCACGGTCGAGTGCGAGGCGTACGATTGCGGGTTCGCGATACCCGGGGACTATCACGAGCTGGGGCTCGATGAGGTGGAGCGCACCTGCTGCGTGCGCTCCCTGGGCGTTCCCGGGGAGGCTCTGCTCATCGCCCCCGAGCCGAACACTAATCTCATGTGCGGCAAGACGCTCATTCCCGCCGTGCGCTATCGCATCGGGGTGGGGGAGTCGCGCCTCGTGACCGAGGTCGTCCTCGTCGACTCGTGAGGTGGTGAGGCTCTCCGCTACATCGTGCTCGCGCGCCACTGGACTTCGCAGCCGAGCTCCTGATGGACGGCGCCCCTCTCGTCGCTGTCCATAAGATCGAGGAGGATGCGCGCCGCCTCGCGGCCCTCCTCGAAGGCGGGCTGCTCGATGCAGGTGACGCTCGGCGAGGCCAGAGTCGCCCATTCGAAGTTGTCAAAGCCGACGAGCCCCACCTTCTGCGGCATGAGCGCGTAGAACTCGCGCATGGCCACGTAGATGTCGGGAAGCGCCCAGCAGTTGGGGGCAAAGACGAGCGTGGGGGTCTCCCCGTCGATGTTGGTGCGCAGGAAGGAGCGAAGCGCCTCCACGTCCACGCTCGAGGAGCCGATCTCGAACTGCGTGAAGCCCGTGCCCTCCTGCTCGAGAGCGTCCACGAAGCCTGAGAAGCGCTCGATGCGCGAGCTCAGGAGCTGGGGCGGCGCGGCGATGAGCAGAAAGCGACGATACCCGCGCTCGATGCAAGCCTTTACGGTTCGGTAGCTTGCCTCGTAGTTGTCGGTCTTTACCCAGCTCGAAGCAAAGTCGTAGAACTTAGAGTCAAAGAAGACGAGCTTCTTCCCCGCCGCCTCGATGCTGCCGGCAATCTCCTTGAACTGCGAGGTCGGTTGCACGATGAAGCCGTCGACGCCGATGGAGAGCAGGCGGTCGATGTAGGCGCGCTCGCTCTCGGCATCGTAGTTTGAGGAGCAGACGAGCAGGCGGTAATCCCTCTCGTCGGCCACCGACCCGATGCCCTTGACGATTCGGTTGGAGAACGTGTTGGTGATGTCGCCGATGACGACGCCGATGAGCTGGGAAGCCTTTGAGTTCATTCCGCGCGCGAGCGGGTTGGGCGCGTAGCCGGTCTTCTCGATGACGCGCTTGATGCGCTTCTGGGTGTCCTCGGACATGCGCTCGGTCTTGCCGTTGAGATAGAAGGACACGGTGGTCTTCGACGTCTTGGCCATCTCCGCGATGTCCTTGATGGTGATGCGTTTTTTGGATGGTTGAGACATGGGACCTCGGGTCTTCTCGATGATTTAGTAAACCTAATTTACTCGACTTGGCGGGCCAAGGAAAGCGGGCGGCCCCGACGCTCGGGACCGCCCGGGAAAGGGGAGCGAGTTGGCGGGGGCTAGCCGATGATCTCCCTGACCTTTGTGATGACGGTCTCGTCCGTGGCATTGGCGAAGAACAGCTCCTGGAAGCGCTCGCCGGAGAGGGCGCCGCGAACGAGCTCGCGGTCGAGGTCGTCGAGAATGTCGGGAAGCGGCCTGAAGGCGGCGGCGCGCACGCCGTCGAGAATCTTCTTGTTGCGCTGCTCGGGGACCACGCGGTCGGCGGGGTAGCCGTTGCCCGAGCCAAATCCGAAGAGCTTCTCGAAGGTGTACTCGAGCTGGAGCTCCTGGCCCCAGCCGTTCTTGAGGGCAAACGGCAGGGCGACGGCGTTGCCGTCGTTGATCTGGGCGAAGGTGTAGGCGTCGAGCGGATCCTCCACGTGGCCGCAGATCACGCCCGGAAAGCTGTTGAGCGCGAGCATGGCTCCCTCGCCCGTGCCGCAGCCGGTGACCACGTAGTCGGCCGCGCCGCCGTTGAGCAGCACCGCGGCGAGGATGCCGTTCTGGACGTAGGTGAGCGGCGCCGAGCCCTCGTCGGCATACATGCCGTAGTTGAACACGGTGTGGCCCATGGGTTCGACGACCTTCTTGAGGGCGGCCTCGATCATGGGGTTCTTGGCGTTCTGGCTGTTCTCGTTGATGAGCGCGATTTTCATGGCTTCTCTCCCTGTGGTTGGCGCTGTGGGACTAGGCGGGCTGCTTGCCGAGGTAGGCGAGGATGCCGCCGTCAACGTAGACGACCTGCCCGTTGACGAAGTTCGAGGCGTCGGAGGCGAGGAATACGGCGGTTCCCATGAGGTCCACCGGCGTGCCCCAGCGCGCCGCCGGGGTCTTTGCGCAGATGAACTGGTCAAACGGGTGGCGGGAGCCGTCCGGCTGGGTCTCGCGCAGCGGGGCGGTCTGCGGGGTGGCGATGTAGCCCGGCCCGATGGCGTTGCACTGGATGTTGTGCTCGCCGAACTCGGAGCAGATGTTCTTGGTGAGCATCTTGAGGCCGCCCTTGGCCGCCGCGTACGCCGAGACGGTCTCGCGACCGAGCTCGCTCATCATCGAGCAGATGTTGATGATCTTGCCGTGGCCCTTCTCGATCATCCCGGGCAGGACGGCCTTGGAGACGATGAAGGGGGCATTGAGGTCCACGTCGACGACGGCACGGAAGTCCTCGGCGGACATGTCGAGCATGGGGATGCGCTTGATGATGCCCGCGTTGTTGACGAGAATGTCGATGGGGCCGAGGTCGCGCTCGACGCTCTTGACGAGCTGCTCTACCTGGTCGATCTTGGTGACGTCCGCCACGTAGCCGCGGGCGTCGATTCCCTCGTTGGCGTATGCCTTGACGCCCATCTCGTTCTTCTCGGGGTTGAGGTCGTTGAAGGCGATCTTGGCGCCCGCCTTGGCGAGGGCGGTGGCAATGGCAAATCCAATGCCGTAGGACGCGCCCGTAACGAGCGCGACCTTACCGTCGAGACGGAAGCTGTCCATGCTGAACGTGCTGGGATCTGCGTACTGCTCTGCCATAGCTCCTCCTTGGGTTGTCTCTCCTTTGAATCCCAACGCCCAGTTAAGATTAGTAAACCGGTTTTGTCAAGAAGATTGCTCACAAGCGGCATATAATTGCCGTGACTCAACACATCCTTGGATAAGTACAGGAAAAATGCGGTACTCTATGACACTATGGTGAAGTAAACCAGTTAACTAAAAGAGAGGGGAGAACAGAGGATGCTAGGACTCTCAGAAGACGCGGTGGTGCTCGCCTTCGGCGAGATACTGATGAGGCTGTCGCCGCCCAGCAACCTGCGTCTCGAGCAGACCACGTCGCTTGACGTGCGCTACGGCGGGGCGGAGGCAAACGTGGCGCTCTCGCTCGCCTACCAGGGCGACCGCGCCGCGTTCGTCTCGGTGGTGCCCGAGGGGCGCGTGGGCGACTGCGCCCTGCGCTCGCTCTCCTCCTATGGGGTGGACGTCTCGCGCGTGGTGCGCCAGGGCGACCGCCTGGGGAGCTACATCTTCGAGGTGGGCGCCTCCCAGCGCGGCAACGCGGCGCTGTACGACCGAAAGTACTCGGCGGTGAGCCTGGCCTCCCACGTGGTCTTCGACTGGGACGAGCTCCTCGAGGGCACGGGCGTTCTCTATGTCTCGGGCGTGACGCCCGCCGTCTCGGACGAGCTGGCGGTGGCCTGCGCCGAGGCGCTCGCCGCGGCCCGCGACCGGGGCATCCTCACGGTCTGCGACCTCAACTATCGCGGGAAGCTCTGGTCGGCCGAGCGGGCGCAGGAGGTCATGCGCGGCCTCATGCCGTTTGTGGACGTCTGCGTTGCCAACGACGAGGACGCTCCCTTCTCGCTGGGCATGACCTGCGTCTCCGGCTCGCTCGAGAACGGCATCGCCGAGCGGGAGGACTATGTGGAGATGGCGCGGCAGATTTGCTCGGAGTACGGCTGCCGGGCGGTCGCGTCGGTCATACGCGACGTCGAGTCCGTGGAGCGCTCGCGGTGGATGGGGATGCTCTATCTTTCCGAGCGGGATGTACACTGGTTCAGCCCCGTCCACGACGTCCACGTGCTCGAGGGAGTCGCCGCGGGCGACGCCTTCTCGGCCGCGCTGATCCACGCGATGCTTCACGACCTCGACCCACAGGACGCCATCGACTACGCCATCGCGGGCTCGGTGCTCAAGCTCTCGATTCGCGGCGACTCGAACCTCGTCTCGGAGGCGGAGATCGGCGCGGTCGCGCGCAAGGGGTCCGGCGTTCGCGTCGCCCGATAGGAGGAAGCCATGAGCTATCTTGACGAGTTCTATCAGCGGGTCGAGAAGACGGGAGTGGTGCCCGTCGTGGTTCTCGACGAGGTCGGCGACGCGCTGCCGCTTGCCGACGCACTCGCGGAGGGCGGGCTGCCCGCGGCCGAGGTGACCTTCAGGACCGCGGCGGCCGCCGACGCGATCAGGACGATCTCTGGGGCGCGCCCGGAGGTGCTCGTGGGCGCCGGCACGGTGCTCAACGTGGCGCAGGCCGAGGCCGCCGTCGAGGCGGGCGCGCGCTTTGTGGTGAGCCCGGGCTTCTCCCCGGAGGTCGTGGACTGGTGTCTCGAACACGAGGTCCCGCAGATTCCCGCCGGCGTCACGCCCGCGGAGATCACCTGGCTCATCAACCGCGGCCTCGACGTGACCAAGTACTTCCCGGCGTCGCTCTACGGCGGGCTTGGCGGCGTCAAGACGCTGGCGTCGGTCTTCGTTGGCCACCGCTTCATGCCCACGGGCGGCATCAGGCAGGACGATCTCGAGGAGTATCTGAGCTGCCCGGCCGTTCTCGCCTGCGGCGGGACCTGGATCACCAAGGCCGAGCTCGTGCGCGCGGGTCGCTTCGACGAGGTGACGCGCCTGGCTGCCGCGGCCGCGGCCGTGGTGGCGCGCGTGCGCTCGTAGGACGGTCTCGCTCCGGCGCGGGCGGCTTGATTCACAAGTGACGCCGCGTTCCTAAGGCGTACAATGACATCAGAGACCCGCGTCGAAGGAGGCACCATGGCTCAGCAGAACCCCCAGCCCGGCACCGGTGGAGACCGCTACGTCCCCTACGAGGAGCGCACCGGTAACGAGTCGATCGTCTACTTCACGCGCGACCTCTCGGCCGAGGGCCTGCGTCGCGCCTACGAGCAGGTGGCCGGCAACGTGAGCGGGAAGGTGGGCGTGAAGCTCCACACCGGCGAGCAGCACGGGCCCAACATCATCCCGCGTCCCTGGGTCGCCGACCTTCTCGCCACCGACCTGCCCGGCGCGGCCATCGTGGAGACCAACACCTACTACGAGGGGGACCGCTACACCACCGAGCAGCACCGCGAGACCCTCAAGGTCAACGGCTGGACCTTCGCGCCCGTGGACATCCTCGACGAGGAGGGCTGCACGCCCTTCCCCGTGGCGGGCGGCAAGTGGTTCGACGAGGTGCACATGGGCTCCCACCTGGCCAACTACGATTCGCTCGTGGTGCTCACGCACTTCAAGGGTCACACGCAGGGCGGCTTTGGCGGCTCGGCCAAGAACATCGGCATCGGGTGCGCCGACGGTCGCGTGGGCAAGAAGGAGATCCACACCACACCGGGCCAGCCGGACATGTGGGACATCGCGCGCGAGGAGTTCATGGAGCGCATGATGGAGTCGGCCAAGGCGGTGTGCGACCACTTCGGCAAGAGGATCACCTTCGTGAACGTGATGCGCAACATGTCGGTCAGCTGCGACTGCGAGGGCACCGCGGCGCAGCCCGTGGTGACGCCCAACGTGGGCATCCTCGCCTCAACGGACATCCTGGCGCTCGACCAGGCGTGCGTCGACCTGGTCTACGCCATGAGGGAGGAAGACCACCACGATCTCGTGGAGCGCATGGAGAGCCGCCACGGCCTGCGCCAGCTCACGTACATGAGGGAGCTCGGCATGGGCAACTGGCGCTACGCGCTGCTCGACCTCGACAACGGCGGCGCGCGCATCTCGCGGGCCGACGCCGTGGCGCACGTGGTGCCGTTCACGGAGTAGCATCCGGCGGCCCGGTTACCGAGAAGGGCGAATCGCCGACAACCGCGTTTTTCAAAGCGGCCATCTACCTGCACAAACGTAAGAAATGGCAGGTAGATGGCCGTATTTTTCTGCTCAGAAAACAGCGGAAGTCTGCGACTGCGCGCATCCGCCGTGGCTACTCATCGTCCACGAAGCCCACGCGGTAGCTCGAGAAGACCACGGCGCCCTCGTCCTGCGTGGCGTCGAGGTCGACGTCGCCCCAGATGCCGAAGTCGCGGTCGTCGTCGGCGTCGCGGAAGATCTGGTGGACGTGCCAGACGTGGGACGCGCGCTCGTCGGACTCGTCGATCGTGTAGTACGCGGAGCTGCGCGCGTCGCCGTCGAGCACGATCTCGTCGTGCTCCTCGTAGAAGCGGTCCAGCGCGCGCTGCCACACGGGCGCGCGCCAGCCCCAGTCGGCGTCGATGCGCCCCAGCTCGTCCACGTCGCCGAACGCCGCCAGCCGCACGCGCGCGAAGAGCGCGTTGCGCACGAGCAGCGTGAGCGCGCGCCGGTCGCGCACCACCTCGTCGGTCGCGGGCGGCGCGGCGTCCAGGCCCTCGGACGTTCCCTCGCCCGCGGCGGCCCACTCGTCCACCAGCGACGAGTCCACGGTTCGCACGACCATCCCCAGCCAGGCGACGATGTCGCCCAGCCGCTCGTCGCGCTTGGTCTCGGGCACGGTGCGATCGAGCGCGCGGTACGCCTCCGAGAGGTAGCGCAGCAGCAGGCCCTCCGAGCGCGCGATGCCGTAGCGGCCCACGTACTCCTTGAAGTCGCTGGCCGTCTCGATCATGTCGCGCAGCACGGACTTGGGGCTCAGGGCAAAGTCGCGCGCCCAGGGCACCTGCTCGCAGTAGCGCTCGAAGGCGGCGTCGAGAAGCTCCTCGAGCGGCTTGGGCCACGTGACCTCCTGCAGCCGCTCGATGCGCTCGTCGTACTCCACGCCGTCGGCCTTCATCTCGGCCATCGCCCGGTCGCGAGCCGCGCGCTGCTGCGCGCGCAGGATCTGCCACGGGTCCTCGAGTGTGGCCTCCACCATCGAGATCACGTCCAGGGCATAGGTGTCCGACTCGGGGTCCAGAAGCTCCAGCGCCGCCAGCAGGAACGGCGAGAGGGGCTGGTCGAGCGCGAAGTCGTCCGGCACCTCGACGGTGGTGTGCCAGCTGACCGCCCCGTCCGGTCCCTCCTCGCGCGTCACCACGCCGGCGTCGAGCAGCGTGGCGAAGATCTCGTCGGCGCGTGTGGAGAGCGCCGCCTTCTCGGCGTCCGGCTGCGCGGAGTCGTCGATGAGCCTGTGCACGCGCGCCCAGGCGTCGCCGCCCTGCTCGACCTCGGCGAGCACCATCGAGTGCGTGACCTTCATGCGGGGGCGCAGCGGCTCGGGCTCGGCCGCGATGAGCCGCTCGAAGGTCTGCTTGTTCCAGCCCACAAAGCCCTCGGGCGGCTTCTTGGTCTTGATCTTGCGCGCCTTCTTGGGGTCGCCGCCCGCCTTGGCCAGCGCCCGGGCGTTCTCGATGTCGTACTCGGTGGCCTCGGCGATGACGTGGCCCTCGGTGTCGAAGCCGGCGCGCCCGGCGCGGCCCACGATCTGGTGGAACTCGCGCGCGTTGAGGTGGCGCATCCGCCGCCCGTCAAACTTGGCGAGCGCCGTGAGCACCACGGTGTGGATCGGCACGTTGATGCCCACGCCTAGCGTGTCGGTCCCGCAGATGACCGGAAGGAGCCCCTGCTGCGCGAGCTTCTCCACGAGCAGGCGGTAGCGCGGCAGCATGCCCGCGTGGTGCACCCCCACGCCGCAGCCCAGCAGACGCTGGAGGGTCTTGCCGAAGGTCGTGGTGAAGCGGGTGCCCCTGATCGCGTTCTTGATGGCCTCGCGCTGCTCCTTGGTCGAGACGCCGTAGCTCGCCAGCGACTGCGCGCTCTTGAGCGCCGCGTCCTGCGCGAAGTGCACGATGTAGAGCGGCGCCTCGCCCGCGCGCAGCGCCAGCTCGACGGTCCCCTCCAGCGCCGTGTCCACGAACTCGTAGGACAGCGGCACCGGGCGCGGGGCGTCGGCGATCACGTCCACCGTGCGGCCGCCGGTGTGCTCCGAGAGCGCCTTGGCGATGGCGCTCGTGTCGCCGAGCGTGGCGCTCATCAGCAGGAACTGCGCGTCCGGCAGCGTGAGCAGCGGCACCTGCCACGCCCAGCCGCGGTCGGGGTCGGCGAAGAAGTGGAACTCGTCCATGGCCACGCAGCCCACGTCGGCGCCCGCGCCCTCGCGCAGCGCCTGGTTGGCCAGGATCTCCGCGGTGCAGCAGATGATCGGCGCGCCCGCGTTGATCGAGGCGTCGCCGGTGATCATGCCCACGTTCTCGCGGCCGAAGAGCTCCACGAGGTCAAAGAACTTCTCGCTGACCAGGGCCTTGATGGGGGCGGTGTAGTAGGCGCGGCGGTCGCAGCAGACGCTCATGAAGCACATGCCCAGGGCCACCATCGACTTGCCCGAGCCCGTGGGCGTGCCCAGGATCAGGTGGTCGCCGGCGGCCAGGCTGAGCAGCGCCTCCTCCTGGTGGGGCCACAGCTCGATCCCGCGCGACTCCACCCAGCCGAGGAAGAGGTCGAGCGCCGCCTCGGGCCCGATGTTGGGGTAGGTCTCGTCGTCGGGCCAGGGTATGAGCCGACCCAGCGAGCCGGTCCCGTTGGGGCCCTCGTCGGCGATCTGGGGTGTGGTGGGCTCGTCGGCCATGCGCGTCTCCTCACGTCGTTCGGCCCCTCATTCTAGCGTGGGCGACGTATACTCGCGTTAGCCCTACGAGAGGAGCCCATATGACCGACTTCCTGCAGCTCGCGCACGACCGCTACTCATGCCGCGCCTTCTGCGACCGCCCCGTCGAGGACGAGAAGATCGACGCGCTGATCGAGGCCGCCATCGCGGCGCCGACCGCCGTCGACCGTCAGCCCTGGCGCGCGTGGGTCGTCAGGAGCCCCGAGGCGCTCGAGCGCCTGGGCGCCTGCACGCGCTTCCTCTTTGGCGCCCGCGCGGTCATCATGCTGGGCGCCGCGCCCGACGAGGCTTGGGTGCGCAAGTACGACGACCGCAACTTCGCCGACGTGGACGCCTCGATCGTGGGCACTCACATCATGCTGGCGGCGGCCGACCTGGGCCTGGGCACCACGTGGGTGGGCCACTTCGACGCCCCGGCGGTCAAGGAGGCCTTCCCCCAGACGGCCGGCTACGACCTCGTGGCGCTTTTCCCGCTGGGATACCCCGCCGAGGGCGAGGCCGGCGGTCCCTCGCCGCGCCACGAGGAGCGCCGCGGGGCCGACGAGCTGGTGAGCCGCCTCTGACGACCGACCCGGACGGCGGGGGAGGGCGACAGGCTACTTCACCCCGTACTGCTCGTAATAGGAGTCGATCGCGGCCTTGAGCTCGGGCGTGATGACGGTGCCGTCGAGCACCTCCACGACCTCGGCCATGCTCACGATGCTCGCCACGGGGAAGCCGTACCTCTCCTGGATCTCCTGCTGGGCGGTCACCTTGCCGCCCTTGCCGACCTCCATGCGGTTCAGGCTCACGATGAGGCCCTTGACCTCGACGTTCGCCGCGCCCGTCACCTTGGGGTAGGTCTCGTCGATGGACTTGCCCGAGGTGGTCACGTCCTCGATCATGACCACGCGGTCGCCGTCCTCGAGGGCGGCGCCCAGGAAGCCGCCCTTGTCGGCGCCGTGGTCCTTCTCCTCCTTGCGGTCGGAGCAGTAGCGGACCTCCTTGCCGTAGAGGTCGTGCAGGGCGATGGCGGTGACCACGGCCAGCGGGATGCCCTTGTACGCCGGCCCGAAGAGCACGTCGAAGTCCAGGCCGAAGTTGTCGTGGATGGCGTGGGCGTAGTACTCGCCCAGGCGCTTGAGCTGCGAGCCCGTCACGTAGGCGCCCGCGTTCATGAAGAACGGCGACTTGCGGCCGCTCTTGAGCGTGAAGTCGCCGAACTTGAGGACGTCGGACTCCACCATGAACCGGATGAACTCGCGCTTGTAGGTCTCCATGCCCGCTCCTTCCGCCGGCCCGCGGCCGGGTCGTGTTCCGCTCACCCGATTCTAGCGGCTCGTCGCCCCGTGCGCGCCCAGCAGCCACGTTGCCGCGGGCTCAACTGGCAACCTGAGATGACCAGTTACGGCAAAAACTGGCAACATCAGCTGACCAGTATGGCCGCGCGCCCGCGGGCTTCTCGCCGTGCGCGGCTTGCGGCGCTTCTCGCCGGCTCGCGCGATGCGCTAGAGTTGGGGCGGCAGACAACGCAGGGAACATCAGAGGAGAAACCCGTGGAACGCACCCGCATCGCCCAGCTCTTCGCCGACGCCGAGACCCTCGGCGGCACCACCGTTACCGTGGCGGGCTGGGTCCGCTCGGTCCGCGACATGAAGAACTTCGGCTTCGTCATGCTCAACGACGGCAGCTGCTTCAAGGACCTGCAGGTGGTCATGAAGCGCGAGACCCTCGCGAACTACGATGAGATCGCCGCCACGGGCGTGGGCTCGGCGCTCTCGGTTACCGGCACGCTTGCGCTCACCCCCGAGCGCCCGCAGCCCTTTGAGCTCCAGGCCGCGGAGATCCGCGTGGAGGGCGCCTCCGCCCCGGACTACCCGATGCAGAAGAAGCGCCAGACCCGCGAGTTCCTGCGCACCCAGCAGCACCTGCGCAGCCGCACCAACCTCTTCCGCGCGGTCTTCCGCGTGCGCAGCGTGGCGGCCTACGCCATCCACCGCTTCTTCCAGGAGCGCGGCTTCGTCTACGTCAACACGCCGATCATCACCACCTCCGACGCCGAGGGCGCCGGCGAGATGTTCCGCGTGACCACGCTCGACGTTGAGAACCCGCCGCGCACCGAGGACGGCCACGTGGACTGGAGCCAGGACTTCTTCGGTCACGCCGCCAACCTGACCGTCTCGGGCCAGCTCCAGGCCGAGAACTTCGCGCTCTCGTTCGGCGACGTCTACACCTTCGGCCCCACCTTCCGCGCCGAGAACTCCAACACGCGCCGGCATGCCGCCGAGTTCTGGATGGTCGAGCCCGAGATGGCCTTCTGCGACCTCGCCGGCGACATGGACTGCGCGGAGGCCATGCTCAAGTACGTCATCACCTACGTCATGGAGCACTGCTCGGACGAGATGGACTTCTTCAACAGGTACGTGGACAAGGGCCTCGAGGAGCGCCTCACGCACGTGGCCACCTCGGACTTCGCGCGCGTCAGCTACACCGAGGCCATCGAGATCCTGCAGGACGCCGCCGCGGCGGGCCACGTCTTCGAGTTCCCCGTGGACTGGGGCTGCGACCTCCAGACCGAGCACGAGCGCTTCCTCACCGAGGAGCACTTCCACCGCCCGACCTTCGTCACCGACTACCCGGCCGCGATCAAGGCGTTCTACATGCGCATGAACGACGACGGCAGGACCGTGGCCGCCGCGGACTGCCTGGTCCCGGGCATCGGCGAGATCGTGGGCGGCTCGCAGCGCGAGGAGCGCCTGGACGTGCTCGAGCGTCGCATCACCGAGCTCGGCATGGACCCGGACCAGTACAGGTACTACCTCGACCTGCGCCGCTACGGCGGCTGCGAGCACGCGGGCTTCGGCCTGGGCTTCGAGCGCCTGGTGATGTACCTTACCGGCGTGGACAACATCCGCGACGTCATCCCGCACCCGCGCACCGTCGGCAACGCCGACTTCTAGCGGTGACAATGGGGACGGAGGGGTTTGTCAACCCTCCGTCCCCATTGTCACGCGCCACCGTCCGAGAGGGGGAGCCATGTCCGAGCACGTCACCAGGTCGGGGGTCTTCTCGCGCCGGTCGTTTCTGCGGGCGGCGCTCGGGACCGCCACGCTCACGCTCGCGGGCTGCTCCGGGGCGGGGGCGCCCACGGCCGAGTCCGGGGCGCGCGACCGCGTCACGGTCTACGACGAGGCGGCTCCCGACGAGCTCGAGGTCCTCATGGTGGGCGACGTGCTCGTGCACAGCGGCGTGTGGGAGAGCGGCGAGCGTCCGGACGGGACGCGCAACTACGACCACCTCTTCGCCCGGGTCGCCGACGACGTGGCCGCCGCCGACGTGGCGCTGGTGGGGCAGGAGACCATCCTGGGCGGCGTCGACCTGGGCCTCTCGGGCTACCCGATGTTCAACAGCCCGCAGGAGATCGGCGACGCGGAGGCGGCGGCCGGCTTCGACGTGGCCCTGTGCGCCAGCAACCATGCGGTCGACAAGGGCATGGCGGGCATCGAGTCCGAGCTCGCCTTCTGGCGCTCGGCCCATCCCGACATGGTGGTCGCGGGCATCGCCGACAGCGAGGGCGCCGCGGCGACCATCCCGATGGTCGAGCGCGCCGGGCACCGCATCGCCGTCCTCAACTACACCTACGGCACCAACGGCATCCCGCTGCCCCAGCCCTGGGCGGTCCGGATGCTCGACGAGGCCGCCATCACCGCCGACGCGGCCGCCGCGCGCGACGCCGGCGCCGAGGCCATCGTGGCGTGCCCCCACTGGGGGATAGAGTACGCCGCGGCCCCCAGCGACGACCAGCGCCGCTGGGCTCAGGTGCTCGCGGACGCCGGAGCGGACGTCATCATCGGCGGCCACCCGCACGTGATGCAGCCTTTCGAGGTCATCGAGAGCGCGGACGGGCGCGCGGTGCCCGTGTTCTGGTCGGTGGGCAACTTCACCTCGACGCAGACGCGCAAGGACACGATGGTCGGCGCGATGGCGCGCGCGACGCTCGTCTTCGAGGACGGGGGGTGCGCGGTCTCGGCCTGCAGGCTGACGCCGCTCGTCACCCACTGCGCCCCGGGCACGGCGTTCACCACGTACCGCCTGCGCGACTACACCGAGGAGCTCGCCGCGGCCAACCAGGTCAGGACGAGGGGAGCGCAGACGGACTTCTCGTTCCAGTGGTGCGTCGACTTCTGCTCCGAGCGCCTGGGCGAGGCCTTCGACGCCTCGTCCTGCGAGCTCGTCTGGGAGGCGTGACGGGTCCCGCGAGTGCGGCCCCGCGCGCGGCGTCGGCCGTCCCGCCCCGCCGCCGCGTCGCGGGTGTACCATCTCGGGAACACCCGACGAGAGGGGAAACGATGGGCCTACACTGCTCGGACTGCGCGTTCTCGTCCTTCACGTACCACGAGGACGCCAAGATGTACCAGGGCTCCTGCAGCCGGGGCTACACCCTCACCAACCCGCACGTCGAGCGCAGCCCCCAGAACCACTTCGCCGAGACGCGCGAGGGGCTCGTGCCCACCGTCGACCCCTTCGGTGCTGAGTACCTGCGCACCTCCAACGTCTGCGAGCGCTTCCTCCTGCCGCGCGACGCCAACGGTCGCGGCCGTGGCCACGCTCGCCACCACGCCTGAGACGCCCGCCGACGGCCCCGGGTGGCCCGCGCGACGCCGCGACGGGACGGGTCCCGGGACGCTATCATGGGGCGGGGTGCCGTGTGGCGCCCCGCCCCTTTCACGTCTACGACGGAGGTAGTTGCCATGTCCGACCTCACGCGCGACCTCATCTTCCCCACGCCCGTCTTCCACGAGAAGATCTGGGGCGGCCGCAAGCTCGCCGACGACTTCGGCTACCAAATCCCCGACGGGGAGATCGGCGAGTGCTGGGCCATCAGCGCGCACCCCAACGGGGACTGCCCCATCGAGCGCGGCGCCTGGGCCGGCACGCACCTCTCCGAGCTCTGGGACGCGCACCGCGAGCTCTTCGGCGGCGTGGAGGGCGACCGCTTCCCGCTGCTCGTGAAGATCATCGACGCGCGCGAGAGCCTCTCGGTGCAGGTGCACCCCGACGACGCCTACGCCGCCGAGCACGAGAACGGCAGCCTAGGCAAGCGCGAGTGCTGGTACGTGCTCGACGCCGACCCCGACACCAAGATCACCATCGGCCAGCGCGCGCACGACCGCGCCGAGCTGGCGTCCATGATCGAGGCGGGCCGCTGGGGCGAGCTGCTCAACCGCGTGCCCTGCCACGCGGGCGACTTCTTCCCCATCGAGCCAGGGACCATGCACGCCATCGAGGGCGGCACGCTGATCCTCGAGACCCAGCAGTCCTCCGACGTGACCTACCGCGTCTACGACTTCGACCGCGTGGGTGCCGACGGCAAGCCCCGCCCGCTGCACATCGAGCAGAGCCTCGACGTGGTGGACTATGCGATGGAGGCGCCGGAGTCCGGCGAGGTCACCGCGCCCGAGGTGGACGGCGTGACCGAGCTCATGGAGTGTCCCAACTTCGTGGTCGAGCGCGTCCGCGTGTCCGGCGAGAAGGACCTGGAGCAGACCTGGCCGTTCCTCTGCGCGAGCGTGATCGAGGGCGCCGGCACCGTCTGCGCCGACGCCGCCGGGCAGACGCACGAGGTCGCGCGCGGCACGCACTTCCTCGCGCCGTCCGGCTGCGGCACGCTGCGCCTCGCGGGCGACATGACGCTCATCGTCTCCCGCCTGCCGTAGGTCAGCCGCGCCATTAGCAAAAGTGTCCGGATCCCGCATCCCGACCATGGGCGTGCGGGATTCTGACGATTCTGACCCAAAAAACGTCAGGACCCCGCACGCCCATCACGGACATGCGGGGTCCTGACGCTTTGGGCGCAGAATGTGTCAGCTCGCCGCACCCCAACCCAGCTCGTCGGTGTCGAGAAGCACCGTGAAGGGCCCGTCGTTGACCAGACTCACGCGCATGTGGGCCCCGAAGACGCCGCGGCCCACGCGCCCCGCCCCGAGCTCCGTCTCCGCGAGCTCGCAGAACCGGTCGTAGAGCCGCTCGGCGAGCTCGGGGCGCGCGGCCCCCGTGAACGACGGGCGGTTGCCGCGCCGCGCGTCTGCGTAGAGCGTGAACTGGCTCACCACCAGGACCGAGCCGCCCACGTCAACGAGCGAGCGGTTGGTCTTCCCCGTCTCGTCCTCAAAGATGCGCAGGCGTGCCACCTTGCCCCAGAGCCGCTCGGCGAGCGCCTCGTCGTCCGTGGGCGCCACGCCCAGAAGCACCAGGTAGCCGACTCCGCAGCTGCCCGTGACCTCGCCGTCGACCTCAACCTGGGCGCGCTCCACGCGCTGCACGAGCGCGCGCACGCTAGGCCCCCAGCCGGTACAGGGCCGAGAACTTCTCCGCCAGGTAGTCGGTGTAGTAGGTCGGCGAGAAGACCTCGCCGCAGGCGTCGCGGATGAGCTCGAAGGAGTCCTTCGCACGGCCCCAGCGCCAGATGCGCTCGCGCAGCCAGTCGCGCACGGGCGCGAGGTCGCCGGCCGCGCAGGCGCCCTCCAGGTCCACGCCCCCCGCCACCATCGCGTGGCGCAGCTGCGCCCCGAAGGCCGAGCCGAGCGCGTAGGTGGGGAAGTAGCCGAACTCGCCGTTTGCCCAGTGCGTGTCCTGCAGCGCGCCGCGGGCGTCGTCCGGCACCTCGACGCCCAGGTACGCGCGGTACTTCTCGGCCCAGAGGCGCGGCACGTCGGCCGCGGTCGCCTCGCCCGAGAAGAGCAGCTGCTCGATCTCGTAGCGCACGAGGATGTGCAGCGGGTAGGTGAGCTCGTCGGCCTCGGTGCGGATGAGGCCCGGCTCGGCGCGGTTCTCGGCCAGGTAGAGCTGGCGTGGGGTCACGCGAGCGAAGCGCCCGGGGAAGTGGCGCGCGAGCGCGTCGAGCAGCGGGCGCGCGAAGGCCTCCGAGCGGCCCACGTAGTTCTCGAAGAAGCGCGACTGCGCCTCGTGCATGCCCATCGAGGTGCCGCCCTTGAGCGAGGTGTAGCGATAGGCCGGGTCCACGCCCTGCTCGTAGAGGGCGTGACCGCCCTCGTGCAGCATCGTGAAGGCGTTGGAGAGCACGTCGTCCTCGTGCACGTGGCCCGCGATCAGGACGAAGCCCGTGGAGGGGCCGCCCGTGAACGGGTGCTCGGTGCGTCCGAGCCACAGGGCGTCCTCGTCAACGCCCTCCAGCCGCACGAGGTCGCGCGCGAGCGCCCACTGCCGCTCCACGTCGAAGGAGCCCTCCACGCAGGCGCGGCTGGGCTGGTGGCGGCTTGCCGAGCAGTCGGCCAGAAGCGGCACCACCACGTCCTTGACCTGCGAGAAGAACGTGTCGTAGAAGGCGCGGTCGCAGCCGGGCTCGAAGTCGTCCAGCCAGACGTCGTAGGGGTCGCGGCCGCCGTCGCGCTCCTTCGCCATGTTGACGCGCGCGGCCACGATGCGGTCGAGGTACGGCGCGAAGGACTCCCAGTCGCTGGCGGCCTTGGCGCGCCGCCAGACGTCCTCGGCCTCGCAGGTGAGCCGGCTGAACGCCGCCTGCTCGTCGGCCGGCACGCGCACCAGCTCGTCGCGGTCGCGCCCGAGCACGCGCAGCTGCGCCTTCTGGGTGTCGCTCAGCAGCTCGGGGCACTTCCCCAGGCGCTCGAGCACCCCGCCCACGAGCGGATTGCTCAGGGTCTGGGCGCGCTGGCGCTCGAGCTCGGCCAGGGCCTCGGCGCGCTCCTCGGTCGCGCGCGGCGGGTCGATCACCGGCCCGAGCGAGCCGATCTCGTCGATGGCGTAGCGCAGCGAGAAGAGCCTGCGCTCGAGCTCGTCGAGCGACTCGAGGTCGGCGCGGGGGTTGGAGAGGGCGGCGTTGGTCTGGGAGACGTCCGTGCGAGGGGTGCTCGTTTCTGCCATGGTTCCTCCTGGAGTCGTGGGGGGGGGGG
>NZ_CBIFYV010000001.1:0-21722 GCF_966187215.1 Thermophilibacter sp. | reverse complement strand
CCGAAGCGCAGGTGGCTGATGGTGACGCCGCCGGTCTTCTTGGAGTCGTACTGGAAGTAGGCCTGGACGTACTTGTCGGTGTGGTCGCCGATGATCTTGATCGAGTTCTTGTTGGCGCCCACGGTGCCGTCGCCGCCGAGGCCCCAGAACTTGCACTCGATGGTGCTCGGGTCGGCGGTGTTGGGGCAGTCGGGGTCCATGGGCAGCGACAGGTTGGTGACGTCGTCCACGATGCCGATGGTGAACTCGCGCTTGGGCTCGTCCTTCTCGAGCTCCTTGTAGACCGCGAACGCGGCCGCGGGGGGCTCGTCCTTGGAGCCGAGGCCGTAGCGGCCGCCGACGACCTGGATGCCGGTCTTGCCGGCCTCGTAGAGGGCGGCGACGACGTCCTCGTAGAGCGGCTCGCCGATGGAGCCGGGCTCCTTGGTGCGGTCGAGCACGGCGATCTTCTTGACGGTGGCGGGCAGCGCGGCCACGAAGTCCTCGATGGACCACGGACGGTACAGGCGGACCTTCACGAGGCCGACCTTCTCGCCGTGCGCGTTGAGGTAGTCGATGACCTCCTCGAGCGTGTCGCAGAAGGAGCCCATGCAGACCACGACGCGGTCGGCGTCGTCGGCGCCGTAGTAGTCGAAGAGGTGGTAGCTGGTGCCGAGCTTCTCGTTGATCTTGTCCATGTAGGACTGGACCACGGCGGGAAGCGCGTCGTAGGCCTTGTTGCAGGCCTCGCGGTGCTGGAAGAAGATGTCGCCGTTCTCGTGGGAGCCGCGCGCGTGCGGGTGCTCCGGGTTGAGGGCGTGGTCGCGGAACGCCTGGACGGCGTCCATGTCCAGCATCTCCTTGAGGTCGTCGAAGTCCCAGACCGCGACCTTCTGGATCTCGTGAGAGGTGCGGAAGCCGTCGAAGAAGTTCAGGAACGGCACCTTGCCCTCGATGGCGGCGAGGTGGGCCACCGGCGCGAGGTCCATGACCTCCTGGACGTTGCCCTCGGCGAGCATGGCGAAGCCGGTCTGGCGGCAGGCCATGACGTCGGAGTGGTCGCCGAAGATGTTGAGCGCGTGGGTGGCCACGGTGCGCGCCGACACGTGGAAGACGGCCGGCAGGCCCTCGCCCGCGATCTTGTACATGTTGGGGATCATGAGGAGCAGGCCCTGCGAGGCGGTGTAGGTGGTGGTGAGCGCACCGGCACCCAGCGAGCCGTGGACGGTACCGGCGGCGCCGGCCTCGGACTCCATCTCGACGACCTTGACCGGCGTGCCAAAGACGTTCTTCATGCCCTGGGCAGCCCACTGGTCAACGTGGTCGGCCATGGGGCTGGACGGGGTGATCGGGTAGATGCCCGCCACCTCGGTGAACGCATACGAGACGTACGCCGCCGCCTCGTTGCCGTCCATGGACTTAAACTTACGCGCCATATCCTCTCCTTCTACCGTATATCGGCTGACCGGGACGAGTCCCGGGCGCTTCTCGCCATAGGCGCATGACGAGACCGGGCCAGAGGCCCAAGCACAGTCAGTCTACTACCCAATGTCAGGGTTGATAACGCGCGCGTCGGGCGAGAGGCGCGCGTGGGCCGCCTAGCGGAGGTCCGGCGGCGCGAGCGCGGCGGATTGGCGCCCGGATCTTAGCGCCGCTTGGCGCTGGCCGCGGCGAGCAGGCGGGCATACCCCTGCGCGAGCCGCGCGGAGCGGGGGCCGGACGCGGTGGAGGACGGGACCACGCCGTGCTCGTCCGACGCGAGGAACGTCTCGTCGAGGCGGGCGTCCCCGTCGAGCGCGCGATGGGCGAGAAGCTCGTCGCGCTCCACGCTCATGCCGACGGTGCGCGCGAGGTCGGAGACGAGCGTGTCGATGGCGGAGGGTGCGGCGTCGGCGGGACGGCCCCAGACGAGCGCGTCGCCGCGCACGCCCCAGAGGGTCTCGGGCGCCACGCCCGTCCGCGCGGCCTCGAGCTCGGCCGCGCAGGCGCGCTCGGCGAGAAGCGAGGTCGTGGGGTGTGCGAGGGGCTCGTAGGGACCCACCGTCATGGCGGCGCGGCCCTCCTCGTCGATGATGAGCATGAGCACGCCGTCCGGGTGCGCGGCGGCACCATCGGCGAGCGTCCACTCGATGTGCTGCTTCGCCCACGCGACGAGCTGCGGGGAGACGGGGGCGCCGTTCGCGCGGCGGCGCGAGAGGGCACGGAGCAAGCGGTTCTCCATCGGCAGCGTGCGCGCGGCGAGCCGCCAGCGGCAGACCAGCGCCGGCGCGCCCAGCGTAAAGCCCTCCATCTGCGCGTCCTTCTCGACGGTCACGCGCCCTCCCTTCGTCGGGACCATTCTAGCGCGGGGGCGCCTCCTGCCGGCTCGCCCTTCTCATCGTATTGCTCTGACATCAATTAACCCGCAAAAACTGACAAAATCGTTTTTCTTTCCTGCAATTATATGAATATGAAATCATTTTTTGCGGGTTGTTTGAGCGGTGGCCGCAAACAGGGGCGGATGTGACAGGGCGATAAGGGCGCCGGCGCGCGGCATGAAAAAGGGTCGGTCCCGCGAGACCGACCCGAGGCTCACATGGCGGAGGAGGAGGGATTCGAACCCTCGTACCCCCGAAGGGGTAAACGGTTTTCGAGACCGCCGCATTCAACCACTCTGCCACCCCTCCGAAGGGTGACGTGGCGCCCGGAGGCGCCACGGAAAGATCTGGCGGAGAGTCAGGGATTTGAACCCTGGAGACGCTTTAGGCGCCTACACGATTTCCAATCGTGCTCCTTCGGCCACTCGGACAACTCTCCGTAAATGGTGCAGCGGACAGTATAGCGTAAGTGGCGCCCGCTGCGAAGCCCCAATTTGCCCGGATTTACCCCGCACAAGGGGTGAGACAACCCGCTCGCACACCCTGAAAAATGGGCCCCGATCGCGCGGCCGCCGAGGGGAACTTGCGCGACAATGGGCGGGCACTGTCGAGAAGGACCGCCGAGGAGTCACCGTGCCCGAGATCTTCACCTCATCCAGCCCCGAGCTCGCCGCCGTCTCGCTGCCCGCCTGGGTGGACCTGATGTCGGTGATCGTGGGCTCGGCCACCGGCATCGCCGTGGCACGGGCGCGCCACCTCGACGCCGTGGGGTTCGTGGGGCTGGCGCTTTTGTGCGGGCTGGGCGGCGGCCTCATCCGCGACGTCATGATGCAGGTCGGCAGCGTCTACATGCTCGACTCGCCGTTCGCCATCCCGGCGAGCGCCGCCACCGGGCTGCTGGCCTTCCTCTTCCCGCGGCCGCTGGACCGCGCGGGCAGTCTGCTGGAGTGGCTCGACATCGCCGCCGTGGCGCTCTTCGCGCTCGTGGGCTGCGACAAGGCGCTGGTCAACGACCTGCTGCCCGCCTCGTGCCTGCTGATGGGCGTGATCACCGGCGTGGGCGGCGGCATGCTGCGCGACGTGTTCCTCGGCGACGTGCCGCGCATCTTCCAGCGCTCCAACCTCTACGCCGTGTGCGCGCTGGCCGGCAGCGCCGCGTACTGGTGCGCGGTGGTGCTCGGACACGTGAGCAAGTTCTGGGGCGCGCTGCTGTGCGTGGCGGTGACGATTGGGCTGCGGCGCTGGTCGCTGCACTTCAACGTGCAGACGCCCGCCGACGTTGACCTGGGACCGCGCGTGGCGGCACCGGTTCGACGGGCGGCCCGGCGCGTGCGCGTGACCCGCTGGCGCGCGACGCGGCGAGGGCGTCACTCGTAGCTAACCGCCGGCCGCGACGCGGCGAGAAGAACGGGGCCGCGCCCAACCTCGGCACGGCCCCGTGGCTCCGGGCCTCTGGTCCTTCTCGCTACTTCTTGACCTTGCCGTTGCGAACGGCCCACTTGCGGCGCTCGGTCTCGTTGAGGATGCGCTTGCGCATGCGGACGCTCTTGGGCGTGACCTCCACCAGCTCGTCGTCCATGATGTACTCGAGGGCCTCCTCCAGCGTGAAGGAGCGCGGCGGCGTGAGCTGCACGGCGATGTCGGCGGTCGAGGAGCGCTGGTTGCCCAGGCTCTTGGTGCGCGCGATGTTGACGACCATGTCGCCGGGCTTGGAGCGCTCGCCCACGAGCATGCCCTCGTAGCACTCGTCGCCGGGGGCCACGAAGAGCTGGCCGCGCTCCTGCAGCGTGCCGAGGGCGTAGGCCACGGCCTTCTCGGTGGACATGGAGATCATCGCGCCGTTCTGGCGCACGCCGATCTCGCCGGCGTACGGGCCGTACTCGAGGAACGTGTGGTAGAAGACGGCCTCACCGTGCGTGACGTTGAGGATGCGGTTCTTGAGGCCCATGATGCCGCGCGTGGGGATCTTGAACTCGAGGTGCGTCTGCGTGGTGCCGGAGTCCATGCTCGTCATGGTGCCGCCGGCGTTGCCGAAGACCTCGATGACCTTGCCGGAGTACTCGCCGGGGCACTCCACCACGGCCTGCTCAACGGGCTCGGTCATCTGGCCGTTCTCGTCCTTCTTGAACAGCACGCGCGGGCGGCCCACCTGGAACTCGAAGCCCTCGCGGCGCATGGTCTCCATCAGGACCGAGAGGTGCAGGATGCCGCGGCCGGAGACCTCGATGCCGGTCTTGTCGGGCAGCTCCTCGATGCGCATGGTCACGTTGTTCTCGCGCTCCTGCATGAGGCGCTCCTTGAGCTGGCGGCCGCCCACGATGTCGCCCTCGCGGCCCACGAGCGGCGAGGTCGACGGCTCGAAGATGACCGACAGCGTGGGCGGGTCGATCTCGATGGGCTCCAGCTCAACGGGGTTGTCCGGGTCGGTGTAGACGTCGCCGATGTCGGTGGAGTCCACGCCCACCACGGCCGCGATGTCGCCGGCGGCCACCTCGCGGGTCTCGGTGCGGCCCAGGTAGTCAAAGGTGAAGAGCTGCTTGACCTGGCTCATGGCGCGGCTGCCGTCGTTCTTCACCACGAGGATCCTGTCGCCGTCGTGGATAGTGCCGGAGTAGATGCGCCCGATGCCGATGCGGCCCACGTACTCGGAGTGGTCGATGGTCACGCACTGCATGGCGAGCGGGCCGTCCGGGTCCACGTCGGGCGCGGGCAGGGCGTCCACGATCATGTCGAGCAGCGGGTACATGTCCATGTTGCCGTCGTCGGGCGCCAGGCGGGCGAAGCCGTTGACCGCGGAGGCAAAGACCACGTGCTCCATCGTGAACTCGAGCTGCTCGTCGCTGGCGCCGAGGTCCATCATGAGGTCCAGCGAGTCGTTGACCACGGCCTCGGGGCGCGCGCCCTCGCGGTCGATCTTGTTGACGACCATCATGATGGCCAGGCCCGCGTCGATGGCGTGGCGCAGCACGAAGCGCGTCTGGGGCATGGGGCCCTCGGCGGCGTCCACCAGCAGCAGCGCGCCGTCGGCCATGCGCAGCACGCGCTCGACCTCGCCGCCGAAGTCGGCGTGGCCCGGGGTGTCGATGACGTTGATCTTGATGCCCTTGTACTCGATCGAGATGTTCTTGGCCAGGATGGTGATGCCGCGCTCGCGCTCCTGGTCGTTGGAGTCGAGCACGCGGTCCTGGACCTGCTGGTTCTCGCGGAAGGCGTCGGTGGCCTTGAGCATCTGGTCCACGAGCGTGGTCTTGCCGTGGTCGACGTGGGCGATGATGGCGATGTTCCTGATGTTCTCCTGGCGCATGGGTCCCTCTCGCGTTGCGGCGGCCGAGCGGCGCGCGGCGGCGCCTCTCGGCCGATGGTTGGATTTTCTCGATATACGGTACTTTACAGCAGTGCGGGCACCTCGCCGGCCGGCGCGGGGTCGGTCCACGTGAAACCCTCGCCGGAGCCCTTGCCGTCGATCAGCGAGAAGGCCGAGTAGCCGCGCCAGCCGCGCTCGCCGAACTCCAGCAGCAGGGCGTCGGCGTAGGCGCCGGCCTCGTCGGCAACGGCGCCCTCGTAGGCGAGCGCGTAGCGGACGGCGCCCGCGACCTGGCCGACCTGCGCGCGGGCGGCCTCGAGACAGGCCTCGGGGCCGTCGTCCGTGAACTCGAAGGACTGCGTGGCGCCGGAGGTGTCCTGCACGACGAGCAGCACCTCAAAGGGCTCGCCCGCGGCGAGAAGGTCCAGCGCGTCTCCCATCAGCGTGCTGGCGAGCTCATCCGTGGCGGGCGAGACGCCCTCGCGGCGGATGTCGGCCATGTAACCCCCTCACCTCGTCTTTTCCGCTGCCATGATACCGCAGGCGGGCGCGGGCCTGGTCGCGCGCCTGCCGCGCTTGCGAATCGCGTGAAGTCGGAGGGTTCTGGGCGCCGCCGCTCAAGAAATCGCGGAAGTCGGTTACTGCGGCAACAGACTTCCGCGGTTCTCTGCGCAGGCCCCGGCGAAAGGCGCCGACATGCGCGGTTTCTTGCGCGTCGCCGCTACCCCTCCAGCGCGGCGCGCGCCTCCTTGAGCTGCTCGACCACGGCGTCGTGGCCGGTGCCGCCGTAGGTCACGCGTGCGTTGGCGATGCCGGCAGGATCCAGGTCACGCGCGATGTCCGCGTCGAACAGCGGGCTCGCCGCGCGGAACTCCTCGGCCGTGAGGTCCTCGAGCCCCTTGCCGTGCTTCTCGCAGTAGAGCACGAGCTCGCCCACCACGCGGTGCGCCTCACGGAACGGCATGCCCTTCTTGGTCAGGTAGTCGGCCACGTCCGTGGCCGCCGAGAAGCCCGTGCCCGCCTGCGCTAGCATGACGTCGGCGTGCACGGTCATGGTCTCGATCATGCCCGCCGCGATCTCCATGCAGTCGCTGAGCGTGCGCGCGGCGTCGAGCGGGCCCTCCTTGCACTCCTGGAGGTCCTTGTTGTAGGCCAACGGCAGCGACTTCATCGTGGTCAGCAGCGCCATCAGGTCGCCGTAGACGCGACCGGTCTTGCCGCGCGTGAGCTCGGCGAAGTCGGGGTTCTTCTTCTGCGGCATGATCGACGAGCCGGTGGAGTAGCTGTCGGACAGCGTGATGAAGCCGAACTCGGTGGAGCTCCACAGCACGATCTCCTCGCACAGCCGCGACAGGTGCATCATGCTCACGGCGCAGGCGTACTCGAGGTCGAGCAGGTAGTCGCGGTCCGAGACGGCGTCGAGCGAGTTGGGGATCGTGCGCGAGAAGCCCAGCAGCTCGGTGGTGCGCCGGCGGTCGAGCGGGTAGGTGGTGCCGGCGAGCGCCGCCGCGCCGAGCGGGTTGGCGTCGGCCGCCGCGCGGGCCGCAACCAGGCGGGTGTGGTCGCGGGTGAACATCCAGAAGTACGCGAGCAGGTGGTGGGAGAGCAGCACCGGCTGGGCATGCTGGAGGTGCGTGTAGCCGGGCATCACCACGTCGAGGTGCTTCTCGGCGGCCTCGACGAGCACGCGGCGCAGAGCCGTGTTGCCCTCGATCAGCTGGTCGCAGAGGTCCTTGGCGAGCAGGCGGATGTCGGTGGCCACCTGGTCGTTGCGCGAGCGGCCAGTGTGAAGGCGGGCGCCGGGTGTGCCGATGGCGCGCGTGAGGGCGCCCTCCACGGCCATGTGGACGTCCTCGTCGTTGACGTCCCAGACGAAGGTGCCGTCGGCGATCTGGTCCGCGATGTCGGCCAGGCCCGCGTCGATGGCCGCCTGGTCCTCGGCGGAGATGATGCCCTGCTCAGCCAGCATCTTGGCGTGGGCGCGGCTGCCGGCGATGTCCTGCGCGGCCATGCTCTTGTCGACCTCGAGGCTCGCGCCGAACTCCTGCGTGAACTGGTCCACGCCCTTCTCGAACCTGCCGCCCCACAGCGCCATGCCGGCTCCCTTCTCGCGTTTCTCGCCTCCTAGGGTACCAAAGCGAGCAGCGGGTCAGCGGGGTTGCGTGAGCGTGGCGGTTAGACGTGCGCGGTTGCGTGTGGTTCTGGCTGGTCCGGTACGACCGGTCTTCTCGATAGCATGCACTTCTTAGCAAGTCTGAAAACAATCATCGCGTTTTACCGAGTTCACAAAACCAAATGTATGCTATTTGGGAACGAAGTGGGCAACGAGAGGCGCGGGACGCTCGAAAGGGCCAAAACCAAGTGCCATGCTATTTGGGGTAGAACTACGCACGCGGGCGGCGCGGGCGCTCAAAAGGGCCGAAAGCGCGCCCTGCCAGTGGGCGCGACGGGACGGCAGCGACGGTCGACGGGACCCTCAGAACGGCACGATGGCGTCGTAGGTCTTGGGCTTGGACGAGGTTCGGTGCGCCTTGAGCTCGGCGGCATAACGAGCCCCCGGCTCCCACGGCAGCAGCGACCATATGACCAGCTGGCGGACCCACCCGAGCACGTCCGAGCTGAGCAGCGCGCGGACCATGGGATCGATCGGCCGGTTGTCGAGCTTCTCAACCGCCAGCAGGGCCTCCAGCATCACGGCATCCAGCCCGCCCGGCGCGAACAGGTCCTCCGTGGTCACGGGCAGGATGATGCGACCCTGCGCGGCCAACTCGCGGTTTCGACCAAGGTCGTCGCGGTACTTGGCCCGCACGGCGTCCATCGCCGCGGCGGTCCGCTCCGGGGGTGCCTCGGCAATAGAACGCAGGTCAAAGTGGTCGCGGCTGTCGTAGTTGAAGCCCACCGACGTGCCGACCACCTCGATGTCCGGGACGCGCGTGGCGCGGGCTCCCATGGCCACGAGCTGGGGGTCGTTGGCGTGGCGGCGGTTGAGGCGCACGGGACCGAGGCCGTAGCCGTAGCGGTCGATCGGCGTGACCGCCATGAGGGCGACCAGCGCCTCGAGGGGTGACCAGGCGTCGTCGGCCACGCGCTCGAGCGCGTCGCGCGCCGCGACGAGCCCCCGCACGTGCCGGCAGGACCCCAGATAGGCGTCGAGGCGCGCGACCGAGGTGACGGGCTCGACGTTGTACGCAACGTCCCCCATCCGCGGGGAGCGCGCGTCGCGAGCGTAGGTGCCGCACAGCTCGTAGCCGAGCAGCGTGAGGACCTCCGTCTCCATGACGCCCGCCAGCTCGAGGAACAGCAGCTCGGGACAGGGAATGACGAGGCCGTCGCCCAAGTCGACGAACGAGCCCGGAGGCAGCTCCGTCGAGTGCAGCGTGTTGCTGACGAACCGCGCCTGGACGCGCGACTCGCGCGCGGGAACGGCCACGTCGATGGGGTGGCGCTCGTCGGGTGGACCGTCGAGCGCGAGGCGGTCAAGGGGCAGAAGGCGCCTCGTCCAGCGCCGGGCAGGGCTCGGGTCGGGCGCGGGGAGGTCGCACCGCGCGGCGGGCAGACGCTCCCCCGACGCGCGCAGGCGGCGCAGGACGCGCAGGGCCGTGAGCTTGCACACGCACAGGCGCATGGGACCTCCTCGGGCTCGCCGGGCTTCTCGCCACGCGGGCTTCTCGCTCGCGCACCGCATCGTTCCGCCTATTAGCATACACTTTAGTTCACAAATCGAGCAAAGAGCGAGAAGTTCTTTCAGGTCTCTTCTCAAGTGTATGCTGTCGCAGCAAAAAAACGGCCGACCGGGAGCGAATCCCGGCCGGCCGTCAGCCGGCGGCTGTGCGAGGTTCCGCCTAGTGCACCGGCTGGAGGCCGCTGCCCGGGCCCTGGACGCGCGACCAGGTCTTGGACTGCAGGCCGTGGAGGACGATGAAGCCCTCCGCGGCGGTGTGGTCGAAGGTGTCGCCCTCGTCGTAGGTGGCGAGGTTGTAGTCGTAGAGACTGTAGTCGGAGCGCACGCCGTCAACGAACAGGCCGCCCTTGCACAGGATGAGGCGCACGTCGCCGCTCACGAACTTCTGCGTGTAGGCGTTGTACGCGTCGATGGCGTTGCGGTTCTGCGAGAACCACAGGCCGCGGTACACGGTGCTGGCCCACTCGACGTCCATCTTGGCCTTCTGCTTGAGCGTCTCGGCATCGAGGCAGAGCTGCTCGAGCGTCTGGTGCGCCTGGATGAGCAGCAGCGCGGCCGGGCACTCGTAGCACTCGCGGCTCTTGATGCCCACCACGCGGTCCTCGATCATGTCGATGCGGCCGTAGCCGTTGCGGCCGGCGATCTCGTTGGCCTTGATGATGAGGCTGAGCAGGTCCATCTTCTCGCCGTTGATGGCCGTGGGGATGCCCTCCTCGAAGGAGATCACGACCTCCTCGGGGTCGGCCGGGCAGTCCTCGAGGTTGGCGGTCATCGTCCAGATGTCCGCGGGCGGCTTGTTCCAGGTGTCCTCCAGCACGCCGCACTCGATCGCGCGACCCCAGAGGTTGTCGTCGATGGAGTAGGGCTTCTTCTTGGTGGTGGGCACGGGCACGCCGTTGGCCTCGGCCCACTCCATCTCGGAGTCGCGCGTGGTGAGGTCCCACTCGCGCACGGGCGCGATGATCTCGAGCTCGGGGTCGAGCGCGCGGATGCAGGTCTCAAAGCGCACCTGGTCGTTGCCCTTGCCGGTGCAGCCATGCGCGATGTACTTGGCGCCGTACTGGTGCGCGATGTCCACGAGGTGCTTGGAGATCAGCGGGCGGCTGAGCGCGGAGAGCAGCGGGTAGACGCCCTCGTACTTGCCGTTGGCCCAGATGGCCTTCGAGAGGATCTTCTCGGCGTACTCGGCGCGCATGTCGATGGCCTCGGACGCGATGGCGCCCATGTCGAGCGCCTTCTGCTTGATCCAGCTGAGGTCCTTCTCGTCCTGGCCCACGTTGCCGCAGATGGCGATGACGTCGAGGTTCTTCTCGACCTGCAGCCACTTGACGATGACCGAGGTGTCCAGCCCGCCGGAGTACGCGAGGACGACCTTTTCCTTCTCTGCCATGGTGTTGTTCCTTTCGGTCGTGCGATCTGCCAAACGATACGAAAATGCCCCGACGTCGCGGGGCGCAGGAGCCTAATGGGCCGGCGAGCCGGCAGGCTGGAGCGGACGCGACGCCTAGGGCGTGATTCGTCGGTTCTGGCGTCGGGTTGCGAGGAGGGGCGCAGCAGCCATGAGCGTGCTGTGAACGTTCATCAACGTTGGCCTCCTCAGTAGTTGAGCGGGCGCGGGCTATTGGCCCGCGGCTGTCTGACGAGGCTGACTATAGGCCTGGCGCGCGGGCGGCGCAAGCGGCGGGCGAGAAGATACTCGCAGCCGAAACAAACGACGCGCGCGGTGGGGCCCCTCGTCACAAAAGGCGGGCGCCGGGGTCCGCGTTCCCCGGCGCCCGCCTCCCCGAAGGGCCCAGATGAGCCGACGGACCCACGCGCGCGGCCCGCCGGCCCGTGGAGGCTAGGCCTGCTCGGTGACCTTCTTCCAGTCGGCCTCGAAGGAGGCGAGGCCCTGGTCGGTCAGCGGGTGCTTGAGGCACTTCTTGAGCGCCGCGAACGGCACGGTGGCGATGTCGGCGCCCAGGAGCGCGGCCTGGGTGACGTGGTTGGGCGTGCGCACCGAGGCGGTGATGATCTCGACCTGGTCGTCGACGTTCTTGCCGGTCCAGTCGTAGTTGCGCACGCAGGTCACGATGTCGGCGAGCTGGCTGATGCCGTCCTCGGCGATGTCGTCGAAGCGGCCCACGAACGGGCTCACGTAGCGCGCGCCGGCGTTGGCGGCCAGCAGCGCCTGGGGCGCCGAGAAGATCAGCGTCATGTTGACGCGCACGCCCGCGTCGGCCAGCGCGCGGCACGCGGCGAGGCCGTTCTCGCAGACCGGCAGCTTGACCACGATGTTGGGCGCCAGCGCGGCGAGGCGCTTGCCCTCCTCGACCATGCCCTCGACGGTGGTCGCGGTGGACTCGGCCGAGACCGGCAGGCCCTCGCAGAGCTCCGCGATCTTGAGCATGTGCGGCTCGAAGTCGGCGAGCTTGCCGCCCGTGCGGGCGTAGAGCGACGGGTTGGTGGTCACGCCGGCCAGGCAGCCCCAGCTCTTGGCCTCGGCGATCTCGTCGAGGTCTGCGGTGTCGATGAAGAACTTCATGGTGACTCCCTCTCTCTTGTTCCGATGTGGAAAAGGGACTGTCCCTTTTCCACCTAGCGCTGGCCGTAGTAGGCGTTGGGCCCGTGCTTGCGCAGGTAGTGCTTGTCGAGCAGGTACTGGGGCGCGGGACCGCAGTGGGGCGCCAGCGCCTCGGTGTCGATGGCCATGCGGGCCACCTCCTCCACCACCACGGCGTGGTAGACCGCGTCGGCGGCATCGGTGCCCCAGGTGAAGGGGCCGTGGTTGCGCACCAGGGCGGCGGGCACGGCCACCGGGTCGATGCCGCGCTCGGCGAAGCCCTCCACGATCACGTTGCCGGTCTCCAGCTCGTAGGCGCGCTCGATCTCGTCCTCGGTGAGGCCGCGCATGCACGGCACCGGCCCGTAGAAGTAGTCGGCATGCGTGGTGCCGTAGGCCGGGATGTCACGGCCGGCCTGCGCCCACGCGACGGCCGAGCGCGAGTGCGTGTGCACCACGCCGCCGACCTTCTCGCCCCACGCGCGGTAGAGCGCGGCGTGCGTGGCGGTGTCGGACGACGGCTTGAGGTCGCCCTCCACGACCTTGCCCTCGAGGTCGCACACGACCATGGCCTCTGGGCTCAGGTCCTCGTAGTCCACGCCGGACGGCTTGATCACAAAGAGGCCCCGCTCACGGTCCAGCTCAGAGGCGTTGCCCCAGGTGAAGACCACCAGCCCGTGCCTGGGCAGGTCCATGTTGGCCTCGTAGACCTTCTCGCGAAGCTCCTTGAGCATCATCTGAAAATCCCTTCCCTCCGCTGGCTGGCGAGAGACCTCGGCCTCCCGTCAGCCCCGTATCAGTCCGAAGTGCTCGAGGGCCGTGGCCACGCCGTCGTCCAGGACGCCGTCGGTCACGTAGCCCCCCAGCTCGCGCACGCGCTCGATCACGTGCGGGCGCGCGTTGCCCATGACCACGCCGGTATCGGCCGCCGCGAGCATGGGCAGGTCGTTCTCGGAGTCGCCGAAGGCGTAGGTGTGCGCCGGCGGCTCGTCCAGCGCGTCCACGAAGGCGAGAAGCCCGGCGCCCTTGTCAATCCCCTCGACCGTCACCTCGTTCATGCCGTCCCCCAGCCGGAAGAGCACGAGGCTCGAGCGCAGGATCTCGCTGGAGTTGAACTTCTCGAGCTCGTGGTCGTGGAAGACCGCCTTGGAGAAGCGCAGGTCGGGCCTGAGCGCCTCCACCTCGCGCGCCGTGGCGACGGTGGTGACGTGCGGGAACCAGTTCTCGCCGCGGTCGAGCGACACGTTGAGCTCGGCGCTCTCCCAGATGGCCGAGATGTCCAGGCGCTCCATCTCGCGCAGCGCGGCGCGCACCACCTCGGCCGGCATGGCCACGTCGCGGACCACGCGCCCGTCCAGCTCCACGTGGGCGCCGTCCATGGTCACGTAGCCCGAGAAGGGCAGCGACGCCACCTCGGGGACCACGAGCCCCTGGGGCCGGCCGGTGCACAGCACGCAGGTGCCGCCGGACGCCGCGTACTCCTCGAGCGCCGCGCGCACGCGGTCGGTGGGCGCGCCGTTGAGGTGGCGCTCGTCGCGGTAGACGAGCGTCCCGTCGATGTCGAAGAACGCGTAGGTGCCGGCGGCGGACACGCTACAGCCCCGCCCGCTCGAAGGCCGCGTCGATCTTGCCGCGCACGAAGCTCGACGCCTCGGCCGCCTCCTCGCGCCAGGCGTCGGAGCCCACGTACCAGAACTCCGCCACGAAGCGGCGCACGCCCTGCGCGACCAGCTCGTCGAGACCGCCCTCGTAGTCCGTGGTGCCCGTGCCGAAGGGGATCTCGCGGTACTTGCCGGCCACGGTCTCCTTGCAGTGGGCGGCGATGATGTGGCCGCGCCCCGTGGCGACGTCGTCGCGCACGCTCTTGCCGTAGAGGAACGAGGCGTTGGTCAGGTTGCCCAGGTCGGGGTAGACGCCCAGGTACGGGCTGTCGATGAGGTCCACGTAGCGCATGGCCTTCTCGACGGTGTCCATGAACGGCGTCTCCATGGTCTCGAAGCCGAGAAGGACGCCCACGCGCGACGCCATCTCGACGGCGCGCGCGAGGTTCTCCTCGAAGCGCTTGCGCGTCTCGGGCGTGCCCTCCTCGTAGTAGACGTCGTAGCCAGCCAGCTGGATCGTGCGGATGCCGAGGTCGCACGCCAGGTCGAGCGCCTTCTTCATGATCTCGAGCGAGCGCGCCTCGACGGCCGGGTCGCTCGCGCCGAGCGGGTACTTGCGGTGGCCGGACAGGCACATCGAGCGGATCAGCGTGCCGGTGTTGTCCATCGCGCGCACGAGCTGGCGACGCTCGCCGGGCGACCACTCCAGCCGCTCGAGGCGCGCGTCGGACTCGTCGACGCTCATCTCCACGTAGTCGAAGCCGCACGCGCGCGCCACCTCGAGGCGCTCGATCCAGGTGAGCTCGGAGGGCACGGCCTTCTCGTACATCCCGAGCAGGTATTTCTTGGACACTTTATCCTCCCTCCGCCCGCCCTGGCCCTCCGGGGCGGCGCAGACGGTCCCCGGGGCCGGCCACCGTGGTGGTGACCGGCCCTTGGACCTGCGGTTTTCTCAAAGGCTCAGCTAGGGGCGAGAAGCCCCTCGCGCGCTACAGGACGCTGCGGAACGGCACGTTGGGCTCGTGCTCGAAGCAGTCCTCGAAGCCGCGCTGGTAGACGAAGTACTTCTTGCCGGCCTCGTAGTCAGTCGGGTAGGTGTAGTGCCCGCCGACCTTCCAGTAGTACGGCTTGAAGGTGTAGCCCAGGCGCTCCTTGCGCATGTTGTAGAGGACCTCGATCTCGTTGAGGTCGGCCTCGAAGTTGGTCCAGACGTCCCAGTGGATGGGGATGACGACCTTGCACTGCAGGGCCTCGGCCATGCGGATGATGTCGGAGGCCTCCATCTTGTCCTGCATGCCCATGGGGTTGCAGCCGTAGGAGCCAAAGGCCACGTCCACGCCGCCGTACTCCTTGGCGATGTCCTTGCCGTGCTTGGCGAAGTAGATCGAGTAGTGCGAGTCGCCGGAGTGGTAGATGTTGCCGCCCGGAGTGCGCAGCAGGTAGTTGACGGCCTTCTCGTCCATGTCCATCGGGCACTTGCCCCAGAGGTCCTCGCGGTCCTCGCCGGTGGAGTCGGTGGTGGTGATGCAGGTGCGGTCAAACGAGTCCATCGCGATGATCTCGATGTCGCCGACCTTGATCTTGTCGCCCGGCTTCACGGTGATGCAGCGGTCCTCGGGCACGCCCCACTTGAGCCAGAACTCGACGGACTTCTTGGGGCCGATGAACGGAACGGGGATCTCGTTGCCGTTCTCGTCGGTGGTGGTCATGCCGGACTGGATGACGTGCGCGGCGAACTCCTTGGACATGTGGTCCTGGTGGTAGTGCGTGGCCAGCACCGCGTCCACGTGCTTGATCGCGAACGGGTCGAAGACGTACGGGATGTTGCGCAGGTTGGGCTGCATCTTGCGGCAGCCGGCCATGTTGGCCATCTGGTGACCGGGCTTCATCTTGCCGTCGCCGTGGGTGCGCTTGCCGTTGCCGGTCCACAGGTCGATGGTGATGGCGGTGTTGCCGGGGGTCTTCATGTAGATGCCGGTGCAGCCGAGCCACCACATCTCGACGGTGCCGGGGGCGGGCTGGGCGGCCTCCATGTCCTCGTTGAGCCAGGTGCCCCACTCGGGGAAGGTGTTCATGATCCACTTCTCGCGCGTGACCTCGTCAATGGCAGACATGTTCGATCCTCCTTCTTCTTGGTTGGGGCGGGGCGCTGGGCCCCACCGGTGAGATGTGGAAAAGGGACTGTCCCTTTTCCACGTGTCAGGCGGTGACGTCGTAGAGCGCGACCTCGTCGGTCTCGCGGTTGGCGGCGATGACGCGCGCCTGGCCGTCGTCGTCGATGACCCAGCAGTTGGCCGGGCCGCGGTCGTGGTCGATGACCTCGAGCTGGTAGGCGCCGTCGGCGTAGTAGACGCGCAGCAGGTCGCGGCCGGCCTTGCGGTTGCCCACGATGGCGCACTTCTCGCCGGCGAGCTCGCCGCTCCAGATGGCGTGCAGGAAGTCGCGCTTCTCGGGATCCTCCCAGACCTTCTGGTAGGTGTCCTCGACCTCGGTCTCGTGCCAGACGGAGAGCGTGTCGCCGTGGAAGGCGGACAGCGTCAGGATCTCGTCCTTGCCGTCACCGTCGAAGTCCACCATGCAGATGTCGCTGGTGGGCTGGACGATCAGGCAGCGCACGTCCCACGCGCCGTCGGCCGTCGCCGGCGGGGTGTAGCGGAAGACGCCGGCCGCGGTGGACACGAGCGCGAAGCTGTGGTCGGGCGCGTACCAGAAGCCGTGGTTCTGCAGCTGGCAGCCCGTGAGCAGCGTGGGCTCGACCGTGGCGGTGGCCAGGTCGTCGCCGAGCTTGGCCACGTAGACCGCGCCGGGGGTCAGCCAGTCGTTCTTGACCTGGCGGCAGGCGCTCTTGATGGTGCAGGCGATCAGCCACAGCTGGCCGTCGGCGCCGGTGAGCAGCCCGAAGCGGTGCACGTAGGGCAGGTCGCAGATGCGGTGGCTGCTCCAGGTGCCGTCGGCGCCGCGCGTGTAGCAGGCTATGCCGGCGGTGTCGGCGCCGAAGTTGGGCGAGAAGAACTCGGTGGTCGCGAGGAGCTGGTCGTCACGGCCGGGGACCTGCGTGACGGTCATGACGCCGCCGGGGCCCTCGGTCACGGTCTCCATCGGCGTGCCGTCGAGGGCGAAGCGGCGGATCGGGCCGTCCTTCTCGACGCCGATGACGAAGCTCCTGGCGTCCGCGCCGTCGAACGTGCCGATGGCGTAGGCCTTGGGCATGCTCGCGATGACCTTCTTGGTGTACTGCATTCGAGTCGCCGTCCCCTAGGCCTTGAACTTCTCGGCGGCGCCGGTGGAGACGAGCGCGTCCTCCATCTCCTTGTCGGAGAGGACGTTGCGCAGGCCGATGACCGTCACGCCGGCCTTCTCGGCGTCATCGTACATGCTCTTGAAGTTGGCGGGCGCGAAGACGATGTCGTACTGGCGCGCGGAGGAGACGCCCTCGGACAGCGCGCAGTGGTGGATGTCGGCCACGCCCATGCCCAGCTTCTTGGTGACGCGCTCGGCGGTCATCTTCATCATCAGGGAGGTGCCGGCTCCGTTGGCGCAGGCGACGAGGATCTTGGCGTTCATGGTGTCCCTTTCTCTTGGGGGCCGGGGCGTCGCGCCCCGGCCCGCTTGCGTGTGAGGTGGTGCTCAGGACCGGGCGGTCGCTACTTGCCGGACTTGGCGGCAGCCTTGGCAGCGGCCTTCTCGGCGCGGATCTTCTTGCACTGCTCCCAGTCCTCGACCTCCATGAAGTAGGTCTCCTTGTTGGCGCGGTACTGGAGCTGCGGGATGGCGATCAGGGCGATGATGCAGATGGCCAGGCCCGCGTAGGACAGGAACTTCATGAGGCCGGTCATGATCGGCCAGACCACAGCCCAGTCCCACATGCCGAGGTAGCCGCCGTAGGCCGCCATGCCGACCCAGCCGGCGATGAGCGCGGAGCCAAAGACCTGCAGCAGGCCCGAGATGAACGGCAGCAGCATGCAGGCGCGCAGGCCGCCCTTGTCGTTGGCGTAGACGCCGATGGTGGCGTTGTCAAAGAACAGCGGCACGAAGCCGGCCATGACGACGACGGGGCTGCCGAGCAGGATCAGCAGGCCGATGGCGAGGAACTGGCCGAGGGCGCCGAAGAGGAAGCCGATGGTCACGGCGTTGGGCGCGCCGAAGCCGAAGGTGACGGCGCAGTCGACGCCGGGCACGGAGCCCTTGAGGAGCTTGGTCGAGATGCCCTGGAACGAGTTGGTGAGCTCGGTGACGAAGGTGCGGACGCCGAGCTGCAGGATCGCGAGGTAGACGGCGAACTCGAACGAGGTGGTGATGATGTACATCACGAAGTCCTGGCTCTCGGTCATGAAGCCCTGCTCGACCAGGAAGTCGCGGCCCAGGATGATGAGGATGACGCCGAAGAACAGGGTCATGAGGATGGCCGTGGCGACCATGTTCTCGTTGAAGATCTTGAGGAAGCCCGGGAGCTTGATGTCATCGACGTTCTTGGACTCCTTCTTGGAGTGCTTGTTCATCCAGCCGGCGATCTTGCTGGAGACGTACACGCCGAACATCTGCTGGTGGGCGATCGTGAGGCCGGCGCCGTCGGTCAGCTCCTGGGTGGGGCCGATGCAGAGGTTGGAGCCCACGGCCCAGTACAGGCCGAGGAGCACCGTCATGATGGCGAGGACGGCCCAGTCCTGGTCCTTGAGCGCGGGGAAGCAGAACAGGATCAGGAAGAACGCCGTGGAGGCCTGCTGCACCTGGACGTGGCCGGTGGTGAACAGGGCGCGGCACTTGGTGTACTTCTTGAGCGCCACGAGGACGATGTTCAGGATGAACGCGAAGAGCAGGAGGAACATGACCAGCGAGAAGGACTTGCCGGAGATGAACGGCAGGGCGCTGGAGCTGGTGTCCTCCATGGCCGCCTGGACGGCGTTCTGGCCGAAGTACGGGTCGATGACCATGGCCGAGAGGTTGAAGCGCGCCTGCAGGCCCACGAGGATCGGGCGGAACGCGTTGGTCAGGCCGCTCGAGCCCACGGCGAGGATCTGGTAGCCGATGACGGCCTTGATGAAGCCGGCCAGGATGTCGTACCAGGGCTTGCGCAGAAGCGCGTAGCCGATGACGACGATGAGGCCGATGAAGTAGGCGGGCTGCGTCAGGATGTTGTTCGCAAACCACGTCCATATACCCATGAGGATGTCCATGGACTTCCCTTCCTAGTTGGGTCGGCAGGCGCTAGGCCTGATCGTGCTGGAGCTTGTCCTCGTCAACGAGGGCATCGATCTCGAGAAGGTCCTCGGGCTTGGTGGCAGCCTTGAGCTTCTCGACCACCGCGTCGTCGGTGAGGATCGCGTAGAGGCGCTGCATGTTGGCGAAGTGCTCCTCCTGGTTGGTGGAGCAGAGCGTGAAGAAGATCTGCGCGTCCTTCTCGGGGTCCTGCCCCTCCTCGTCAAAGTGGACGGGGGACGCGCAGCGCATGAAGCCGATGGCGGTGCCGTGGCACCCGGTGGCGTTCTCGGTGGAGTGCGGCATGGCCACGCCCGGGATCAGGACGATGTAGGGGCCGTGCTTCTCCACGCAGGCGACGATCTCCTCGGCGTAGATCGGGTCGACGGTCCCGTCGGCCTCGAGGGGCTTGCAGCACGCTCGGATGGCATCCCTCCAATCGTCGATGGGGCCCTCCGTGAACGCGTAGTGCCCCTTCTCGTAGATTTCCTTGAGCAGCATCCGGTCCTCTCCTTTCCCTCTGTGCTCCTTTCGTTCCTTTCGTTCGTTTTGAAGAACGTTTGGAACGATTTGTTGCTGAATATTATGAACGAATGTTGAAGAACAATGGTCGTTCTGTTCGTAAATACCGTAAACGGTCAGTAATTGTCCGTCAACGGTCAACTTAATCGTTCATATTATTCATGATTGACCCTTTGTGGTAGGTGTAAGAGGATGTCAACATTCAAAATGAGCATCTACGGTCCGCCATGCGCGGCGCGGGCCGTTGCGGAAGGGGTGAGCACCATGGCCGAGCGGCGCGGACGGGCGTTCGTCGAGCAGCGCAGGCGGACGATCCTGAACATCCTGGCCGAGGAGGGGCGCGTGGGGGTGGCGGCCCTCGCCGAGCGGCTGGGCGTCTCTCAGCTCACGCTCAGGCGCGACCTCTCGGAGCTCGAGGCGCGCGGCCAGGTGGCGCGGCGCTACGGGGAGGCCTCGCTCGCGGGGGCGACCGAGGGCGAGGAGCGCCCGGGCGGCGGAGCGCCGTTCGAGGCCGAGAAGGCCGCGATCGCGCGGGCTGCGGCCGAGCTGGTGAGCGAGCACGAGCTGCTGTTCATCAACACGAGCTCCACGGCGCTGGCGCTGGTGCCCCACATCACGGCGCACGGCGTGACCGTGGTCACCAACAGCGCGCTGGCTCACGAGCTCCCCATCCCGCCCAACGGCATGATCCTCGTCACCGGCGGGGAGATCCGCCCGCCGCGCGGCGTGCTCTCGGGCGAGTTCGCGCTCGCCAACGTGCGCAGCGTCTCGGCCACCACGTGCTTCGTGGGGTGCGAGGGCATCTCCACGGTGACCGGCATCACCTCCACCACGCAGCAGGAGGCCACCGTCAACTCCCTCATGGTGGAGCGCTCCGACCGCATGGTGATTCTCGCCGACTCGAGCAAGCTCGGCGTGGCCGCGGGCTTCACCTACGCGCCGCTCGATCGCGTGTCGCTGCTCATAACCGACACCGGGGCCACCGACGAGGACGTTGAGATCCTGCTGGAGGCCGGCATCCACGAGATTCGCCGCGTCGCGCCGTAGCGGGGGCGCGAGGCCGCTTGCCACAAGAAAGCAGGCCGGGAAGTGCGCTCCCCGGCCTGCTCGTCGTTAGTGGTGCGCCGTCAGGGCCTCGAACCCTGGACCTTGGGATTAAAAGTCCCCTGCTCTGCCAACTAAGCTAACGGCGCGCGGGGTCGATTCTACCACGCGCCCGTCGCGGCGCGGCTACTCCCAGGCCCACTGACCGTCCGCGAAGACGGGCGTCTCGGTGCCGTCGGCGGCGATGCCGTAGACGTTGAGGTCGTCGGTGCCGATCATGAAGTCCACGTGCGCGCTGCTCTGGTTGACGCCGCGGGCGAGAAGCTCGTCCTTGCTGAGGCTCGTGCCGTCGGCCACGCACTCGGGGAAGCCCATGCCCAGCGCCAGGTGGCAGCTCGCGTTCTCGTCGTAGAGCGTGTCGTAGAAGAGGGTCTCGCTCTGGCGGATGGGCGTGTTCTTGGAGACGAGCGCGCACTCGCCGAGGCGCCGCGACCCCTCGTCCGTCTCGATGATGTGGCGCAGGACCTCCTTGCCCTGGGCGGCGCCGTAGTCGACCACCTGGCCGCCCTCGAAGCGCAGCCAGAAGTCGCGCACCGTCTGCCCGGCGTGGACGAGCGGCAGCGCGGCGTGAACGATGCCGTCGGCGCGCAGGCGGTCGGGCGAGGTGAAGACCTCCTCGGTGGGGATGTTGGGGAAGAACGTGACGCCGTCCTGCGTGCGGCCCGCGCCGCCGTCCCAGACGTGCCCCTCGGGAAGGCCGATCGTGAGGTCGGTGCCGTTTGAGGCCTCGTAGCGCAGAGCGTCGAAGCGGTGCTGGTTGAGGAAGCGCTTGGTCTTCTCGAACGAGGCGTTGTGCGTCTCCCAGGCGCTCTCGGGGTCCTCGCCGTCCGCGCGCGAGACCTGCAGGATGAGGGCCCACAGGCGGTAGAGCGCCTCGGCGTCGCTCAGGCCCGGGAACACCTCGCGCGCCCAGGCGACCACGGGCACGCCAGCGATGCACCAGGCGTTGCGGCCGAAGTCCATGCCGTCGCGGAAGGAGCGGCACTCGGTGTTGCGCGCGCGGGCGGCCGCGGCGGGCTTGGCCGGGTCGATGCCGCGCAGGGCACCGGGGTCCTGGCCCTCGAGGAAGAGGAACGCGGCGCCCTCCTCCGCGAGCGAGTTGAGCTGCTCGACCTGCCATGAGGGCGTGTGCTCAAAGTGCTCGAGCGGGCAGTTCTCATAGGTGAGGCGCGTGACGGCGTCGTCCGCCCAGATGACGGTCACGTGCCCGGCGCCGGCGCGATAGGCCGCGGCCACCACGCGCCGCGCGAAGTCCGCGCGCTCGATGGGGGCCTGGAGGACGAGCTCCTGGCCCTCGCGCAGGGCCACGCCCTTGCGCACGAGCAGGTTGGCGTAGAGGTCGAGCTGGTCGGAGAGCGCATCGGTCGCGCAGAGGCACTCGGCGTCGGTCATGGGGAGGGTGGGCACGGTGGTCCTTTCGCTCGGCGCGCGGCGA